>JAPULD010000548.1 GCA_027295365.1 Planctomycetota bacterium | reverse complement strand
CAACGACTTGAAATCTTTCGGCGCATCGATGGACAGCGAAGTGTCCTGCCCCGAAAGACGCAGGTTCACCAGCGTCCTGCGCACGACGATGTCTTTACGATCAATGCCTTCAGACGCCACGGCATCGATCGCTTTCTCCGCCATGGCGTTGAGTCGTGCCGGCAAGTCATCTTCAATGTCATCCAGCAACTGCAACACCTGACGCTGCTCGAATCGCTCGATCGGTGCCTGGCCGATCCCCACGGCACTGAGCAGCGACGCATCGGCGGGCAGAATGACCTTCCGGATTCCCAGCCGCTGAGCGATCGCGCCGGCATGTTGTCCCCCTGCCCCCCCAAAGCCGACGAGGGCGTATTCCGACGGGTCGTACCCACGACGGAGCGATATCTGCTCGATCGCGTCGGCCATCCGCTCGTTGGCGATCTCCAGAAAACCATCGATGAGTTCATCGGGATCGGCATCGCTTCCCGTGGCGTCTTTGATCTTCGCGCACACGTCCTCAAGCGCATGCTGGGCCGCGCCGATCTCGATAGGGATTTCAAAGCGTTCGGGGTTGAGTCGTCCCGCGAGAAGGTTGATGTCCGTCAAGGTCAAGGGCCCTCCCGCCCCGTAACAGGCCGGGCCCGGGTCGGCCGAGGCGCTGTGAGGCCCGACGAACATTCGATCATCCTTAAAGCCACAGATCGATCCGCCCCCGGCCGCGACGGTTTCGATCGCGAGGGCCGGGGCGACGAGTCTGACGTTCGCGATGGTCTGTTCGAATCGATATTCATAGTCGCCATCGAACCGGGACACATCGGTCGAGGTACCGCCCATGTCGAATCCGATGATGTGATTCGTGCCTGAATTGATCCCGGAAGCCGCGGCCCCCGCGACGCCTCCGGCTGGCCCCGACAGCAGGGAATCGATGGCCCGGAAGGATGACGCCTTGACGAGCCCCCCCGCGCTGGTCATGACGTGCAACAGGTTTGCCTTCTCAGCATCTTGCTCCGAGTGTCCCTCCAGTTGCCTCGCCACATCCTGCAAGTACGACTCGATGATGGGCCCCAGATACGCCTCGACGACGCATGTTTCGGTTCGATGCAGGAACTTGATCAGAGGCGAAAGTTCTGCCGAGCCAACCACGTGGGTCATGCCGGCTTGCTTGAGGCACTCGATGACCTGCTCTTCGTGACTTGGATTGCAATAGGCATGCATCAAGGCGACCGAGGCGACTCTGATGCCTTGGGCGATGTGTCTTTTTGCTTCGCGCTCGACGAGTTTGAGATCAAGCGGCTCAATTTCCAGCCCATCCTTGTCCAGACGACCCGGCACCTCGACCACCTGCTCGTAAAGCGGCTCGGGCTTGATGATCTCCAGGGCAAAGAGGTCGGGACGCTGTTGATCGCCGATGCGAAGGAGATCGCCAAAGCCTTTGGTGATGAAGAGGGCGATTCGCGCACCCTTGCGTTCCAGCAAGGCGTTGGTGCCGCGCGTAGTGCCAAGGCGAAGGTTCAGGGGAGGCAGATCAACCCCGGATGGGGTTTGGGTGACCAGTCGAGCCGCCAGGATCGGGGCGGGTTCATCGCCCACGACCTCGAACGCGCACGGTTCACCCGGGGCAAGGGGTGATTCGAGCTTGATGATCGATTGTGCCGCGTCAAATCCCGAGACGATGGCTTTCGACTCGTCGGCCCCCAGCGTCCTCACCGTGAATCCCTTGATGAAATCGTCGCACGCCTCCCAGTTCACTTCGACGTGCAGGTGACCAGAGTCTAGCCGCTCGACGATCCGCCCTCTCATAGCACCACTGGAAAGCACCTTGGCGCGGTGCAGCGTGCCCTCGGGCGATTTCGCCAGACAGTCGGTGAACGTTCCCCCCGTATCGATCCAGATGGACCAGGGCTCGTGCATCATGGGGCGGACTATACCCCCTCTGCATCAATCGGGAGTCAATGATTCTTCTTCCTGAACCATCTTCAGGATGGCGTCTAGGTCGTAGCTCGCCACGACGGAAATCGATCCGGCTCCCATCGTCCAGAGCCTTCCATAGATGAGGAGTCGCCTGGCTTGTTCGCATACCACCATCTGGTTGGGCCTGACGATGAGCCCCGCCAATTCGCCTACCCAGGTGTTGGTTTCAAGATCGAGCAAATACGCCGAGAGACCACCCAGGTCGCCCACCACGAGATACCGGCCCTCGCCGATCAGTCCGAGCACTCCAGGGAATCGAAGTGCAGGCCACGTGGGTGAACGAAACGTTTCCACGCCTGTGTCGAGATCGAAACCGAGTACCCACTTGAATGCGACGCTCCCTCGGAACATGGTTCGCTCATCGAGGGCCATGGACATTCCCAGGAATCTCCCGCCAAGACTCGGTTGGACGAGATCCCCCAATGCACTCGTTGCTTCATCCCAAACCTTCCAGGCCGGCAAGATTCCCTGATAGCCCCCAAGATGCAGGAGCATCTGATTTCGGGAGGCCAGAGTCACGAACCCGACACCTTCGCTGGGATCGGTTTCACGCGTCGTCCACAATGTCTCGATCGTGTTGCGTTTGAGATCCCAGCGTGAAAACGTGTGGTAATAGGTTGCGACATACAGGACATCGGACGAGTCGCCGTGCGCGATGGTCCGAACCAGGTCCGGCATGAGCATCTCACCATTTCCATCCCCGGGTATATTCACGAATTGCACGTTCCCCCCCTCGAGATCATTTTGCCAAAGCCCTTGCCGGTGCAGCGTAGTCAGCCGTTTCCCGCTCGCATCTATCGTCCACGCCTGCACGTTGGATTTGAACTCATGAACGGGAACGATGTCGAGGGTCGTGGCGTCAATCCTCACCAGCCGGTCGATCCACAACTTGTGCCAATGGTCCCAGCCCGGAAAATGGCGATCCACCCAGTCCGCCTGTTGCAGCGTCGTCGATCTCCAGACGAACAGGTGGCTGAGCTTCCCCATGTAAAGACTTCGATCGCGTCCCAGCCAATACGCCCCGGCCCCCATGAGCAAGGCCAGGAAGGCCAGGCCCATCCGTCTTTGGACAGGGCGGCCCTGGACCCGGGTACGTCGGGTCAGCGTGGTGCCGCACTCGGGACAGACCTCGCCCTCGTGCTTGACCAGGAAGTAATGGCATTTTCGACAAAAGGGCACCCCAGCCATGCCCCTCGTGCGCCACAACCACCGGAGTGAAAGGAGCAATATGAGGGTCAGGGCGATCCAGAGATACGCCGGGATGTAGTAAACCAGGATCGACCAGACGTTGAGGGCGGGTCGCTTGAGCCGGGCGTAGACATGGCTTCCATCCTCTCCGGGCTGCAGGGATGACAGATACGTCTCGGGGGTGAAAGTGATCTCCTCATCGGGTTGAAAGACCGGCAGGACCGGCAGGACCGGGATGACCTCGACCGATTCGGTCTCCTGACCCGCCAGCCCACTCACGAAGGCCAGCGACAGCAGGATCGAAAGAACGACGACTCGACGCCTGAAATCGTCTCGCCGAAATGATGTCACGTCGATCGTTCTTTTGGTCATCGCATCTGCCGGAGTCTTGGGGGAAGCAAAGTCGATGATGAACCGTCTTCAAACAGCATCTCATACAAAGCTTGATCCGCCAAATCGCGGCGCACGGAAAAACCGCCGCGAAAGCGACGGTTTTGAACTTTGTGAATTCCGCGTGTGGGTCTTCTCAGTCGTCGGTCTGGGTGGCCGGGGCTTCCGTGGTTTCCGCGGCCGGGGCCGGATCGGAACCCTCGGCGGCTCCATCACCGCCACCTTTTTCGCAACCGGTGGCGAAGGCGAAGAGACCGAGGAACAGGAACAGGCACAGCGAGGTCGAGCGTCGTCGCATGGAAATCTCCTTCAAGAGAAAAATGGTTCGGCGTCGGGCCCCTTTCCGGGCCACAACGTCGTTTCCCGGTTCAACCCGGGAATGACCATTCAATCTACTGGCTGGCCCGAGATATTCCAATCACTTGGAAATTCCATGAACCCGGCGGACCTGTCACTGGGATCCGGTGT
>JAPULD010000547.1 GCA_027295365.1 Planctomycetota bacterium | reverse complement strand
GGCGGTATCGGCGGCTCAGTTGGGCAAGACCAGGCGGCTGTGCATCCTGCTTGGGTTGACCATCCTGGGGGGCGTGGGCTTCATGAGCATCAAGTTCGTGGAATATTCGCACAAGTTCGAGATGAACCTGATGTGGGGGGTGGCGTTCTATGAGCCTCCTCAGATCGAACACCATGAGGCGTTGCTCGATGGGTCTGATGTCGAGGTTGATGAAGGCACTCCAGTGGAGGTGGGGGAGCAATTCACGCCCGACCTGGCTTTGGGAACCGAACTGTGGATGGCCAGTTGCAAGCAATGCCATGGCACCAAGGGCGAGGGGGTTCCGGGTCAGGGGCTTGACCAGAGAGGCAGCGAATTCATCGCGGGTCTCAGTGATGATCAACTGCTCCGCTTCATCAAGATCGGACGCACGCCATTTGATCCGCTGAGTCGTACGGGAATCCAGATGCCCCCCCGGGGTGGCAACTTGCTGTTGCGGGATGACGAACTGCGTCACATCATCGCCTACATGCGTACGATCGAAGAGAAATCTGCCGGCGATATGGGTGGGGCAGGGGGTGATGATGACTTCTTCTTTGATTTCGAACCGGTGGAGATCACCAGCAGCGTGATTCAGAATGCACGATCAGGCCCGGCGGGATTGGATGTGATGGCCTTGGATTCGGAGGAGTCTTCCATCCAGGCGTCACATGATTCGTCGGCGCCTCATTTGCCTCCTCAACTCGACCCCGATCGCCCCAAGGACTTGCACCAGTTCTTCGGGATCTATTTTCTCATGACGGGACTGCATGGCATTCATGTGTTGTTGGGCATGGCCGTGATCAGTTGGTTGCTTTTCAAGGCGCGACAAGGGACATTTGGCCCCGATTACTTCACGCCGGTCGATCTGGTGGGTCTGTACTGGCATGTCGTGGATCTGATCTGGATCTTTTTGTTTCCACTTTTTTATCTGATCGGCTGAGTTGGCTCAGAGGACAAAGCGGGTTGAAGGGGAAGGCTATGGGGACGTTCCTAGTGGATATTCCATGCATCTGAGGCATGATTCGCGAGCGTTGGGGGGTTTTCTGGTTTCTGGATATCGAGATCTTGAATGCTTGAATAGAAACAATACACTGTGATGAAATTCACAATGTTGCCGTTTCGGCCATTCAAACGATGATATGGTCGTTCTCGCCCACCCTTGTCTCAATGACTGGAATGGAGATCACTTGTATGTCGTCCCCCGCCACAGACGCTCGTGTCGGCACTGACGCACCTGAAAAGGATCCCCAGATCACCGGAGTCATGGAGACATATTCCTACGACGATGACATCGTGCGGAAGTTTGTCCTGGCCACCGTGGTCTGGGGCATCATTGGCATGCTGGTGGGGGTGATCATCGCCCTCGAACTGGTCTTGCCATCGTTGAACATCAACATGGATTGGATGTTCCAGCCTTGGCTGAACTTTGGCCGGTTGCGTCCCTTGCACACCAATGTAGTCATCTTCGCCTTCGCGGGCAATGCCATCTTCGCCGCGGTGTACTACTCCACACAGAGGCTCTGCAAGGCGAGGATGTATTCCGATGCGCTGGGGAAGTTTCACTTCTGGGGCTGGCAATGCATCATTGTCGCCGCCGTGTTCACCTTGCCTTTTGGAATCACCCAGAGCAAGGAATACGCGGAACTGGAGTGGCCCATCGACCTCGCCATCGCGGTGGTCTGGCTCGTCTTCGCGTTCAATTTCTTCGGCACGTTGGCCCGGCGGCGCGAACGCCACCTCTATGTGGCCCTGTGGTTCTACATCGCCACGATCATCGCCATCACGATCCTTCATGTCTTCAACAACCTCGTCATCCCCCTGAACCTGACCAAGAGTTACCCGATCTACGCAGGTGTCCAGGACGCCTTCGTGCAGTGGTGGTATGGCCACAACATGATTGCCTTCTTCCTCACCATGCCTTTTCTGGGGATGATGTACTACTTCCTGCCCAAGGCGGCCAATCGCCCCGTCTACAGCTATCGCCTTGCGATCGTGCACTTCTGGTCGTTGGTGTTCATCTACATCTGGGCGGGGCCTCACCACCTGCATTACACGGCGTTGCCCGCCTGGGCCTCGACGCTGGGCATGCTGTTCAGCCTCATGCTGTGGATGCCTTCATGGGGCGGCATGATCAATGGCCTGCTTACGCTTCGGGGGGCGTGGAGCAAGGTCGCCGAAGACCCCATCCTCAAGTTCTTCGTGGTGGGGGTGACGTTTTACGGCATGGCCACCTTCGAGGGCCCCATGCTCTCGATCAAGAGCGTCAACGCCTTGTCCCATTACACCGACTGGACGATCGCCCATGTCCACGCCGGGGCGTTGGGATGGGTCGGGTTCATGACATTCGGCATGATCTACTGGCTCTTGCCCAGGCTCTTCCAGACGGAACTCTGGAGCAAGAAGCTCATGGGCACCCACTTCTGGCTGGGCACCATCGGCATCCTGCTCTATATCATTCCGATCTACGCCGCAGGGATCACCCAGGGCCTCATGTGGAGGGCCTTCACCGAGGATGGCAACCTCGCGTACCAGTTCATCGAAACCGTCACGCGAATCATGCCCTTCTACTGGGTCCGCGTGTTCGGCGGATCGTTGTTCCTCGTCGGGACGATCATGCTGCTGGTCAACCTCATCATGACCTGGAAGGCGAGACCAAAGAAGTACGAGGTGCCGGTGCATCAGGCCCCGGCCCTGTCGCATGACTATGTGGATGCACCGATCGATGGTTCTCGAATCAAGAACGTGCCACCGTTCGCCCACACCATCGACATCTTCAACCAGCTCCAGTGGCATCGACGATGGGAACGATTATGGGTGAAGATCTCGGTCTTCACGTTTCTCGCCATCGCCATCGCCTCGTTGCTGGAGATCGTCCCGACCTTCATCATCAAGTCCAACGTGGCGACGATCGAGACGGTCACGCCCTACACACCACTTGAACTCGCGGGACGCGACATCTACGTTTCCGAAGGGTGTTACAACTGCCATTCGCAGATGATCAGGCCGATCTTCGCCGAGACGGAGATGTATGGCGAATACAGCAAGGGTGGCGAGTTCGTGTATGACCACCCCTTTCAATGGGGCTCGCGGCGGATCGGTCCCGACCTGCATCGCGTCGGGAACACCAGGACCGCCTCCTGGCATTTCTCTCATTTCGTCGATCCAAGGATTTTGTCGCCCGGCTCGATCATGCCCAGCTACGTGCATTTCGTCGAGCACGATTTCGACTTTGATTCCATCGCGAGCAAGTTGGTGGCCATGCAGAGGCTGGGCGTGCCTTATTCCGACAATGAGGTTCAAGGCGCCGCGGAGAACGCACGTGCCCAGGCCCGGGCCATCATGGCCAAGGTCATCGAGGAACAGGGTGCCGACGCCTACCCCAAGGTGTGGGAAACCAAAGACATCATCGCCATCACGGCGTACCTGCTCAGGCTTGGAACGGACATCTACAAGCAACCCGAGGTGGCGATCGAGGCGGAGGCGACTGAGGCTCCCTTGATGCTCGACGAGACAATCATGGAGGAGGTTGAGCATGTCAACGATTGAAGGGCTCACGCCGGCCATCGGCACCACGTTCACGCAGATCGCCTTGGTGATCTTCGTGGTCGTATTCCTGGGCATCATGGCCTGGGTGATGTTCTCCCGCTCGGACTCCTTCAAGTCCTCGGCGCGGATTCCCCTCGATGATGAGGTCATCGTCTCGCCTCGCGATTCAGGATCCCTCAATGTCCCGGTGAAGCCCCAGGCGGCCTCGCCCGAACCTGGAAACGACTCATGATCAGTCCCGAATACGACAAGCGGTTGGATCACGACTCCGACGGGATCGAGATCTACGACAATCCGTTGCCCGGGTGGTGGTCGTCGCTGTTCTGGATCTCGATCGTCTTCTCGGTGGGCTACTTCGCGTATTACCATATCGGGGTCGGGGCGACGGTCGAAGAGAACTACGACACCTCGGTCGCCTTGTTCCTGGAAGCGCAATTCTCGGATTTGATCGGGATCGAGCCCACCGACCAACTGATCATCGATTTGTACCAGGGTGAATACGCCGACAAGATCAGCGCATTGAGGGGGACGTTCGAGAGCAAGTGCGGCCAGTGCCATCGTGCCGACGGGGGGGGCAACATCGGTCCCAATCTCACCGACGGGTACTACAAGAACGTCAAGTCGCCGGTCGATCTGTACCGGACCATTTCCGATGGCGTGGTCGCCAAGGGAATGCCCGCCTGGAAGAATCAGATGCGGGAGATTCAAGTCATCCTGATGGCGGCGTACGTCGCGTCGATACGTGATTCGAATCCGTCCAGCCCAAAGCTTCCTGAAGGACTTGAAATTCCGGCCTGGGATACGTTCATCGTCCCAGTGGAAGAGGCGGAAGAATCAGCAGACGAGGGCGATGCGAACACGGACGATCCAAGCGACGACGAACAGCCCTGAACGAGGAGCGTTGCGGATCGCTTCTTCCGATCAAACGGATCGATGAAGATGTGCCCCCAAGGCTTGCCCAACCCGCGGACGCTCAGGAAGGGGTACTGTCCACACTCAACAAGGATGGCAGCCGGCGCTGGTTGTATCCCAGGGTTTCGGTGGGGCGTTTTCTCACGTCAAGGCGTTTCGTCGCGTACTTCCTGATCGTTCTTTACAACGTCCTGCCCCTGGCATTGCTCATTGCCATCGGGGCGATTCTTGCTTTCATCTGGGCGACTCGATCAGGGCAGTTCGACGACCTGGAGACGCCCGGGATGCGTGTGCTGCACGAGGACGAATCGACTGAACGGATCGATACGATAAATACAAAATCGGGGCCAGGATCCGGGAACACATGAATTATCAGCCTACAGACTAATTTTCACGACCTCGGAAACGAAGAGTGGGAATTCGACCCCATTGAGTTATCTTTTAATTGATCCAACGATGGTGGTGACGATGGTCATTCACCGAATCGAGAATGACTGAATACAGGGAGAAAGATCCGCATGGACATCCGCATGCCATCGAGAGTGTGCCGCTCGGTCGTCGGCTCGTTGTTGTTCGGCATCGTTTCATCAGGATACGCCCAAACCGTTTCGCTGAGCCCGATCAAGGACAACACGCTGTTCTCCACCGGCACCACTTCCAACGGAGCGGGGCCTCAGTTTTTCAGCGGTCGCACCGGAGCGTTCCGCGGCTTTATCAAGCAGCGGGCCGTGCTGGAATTCGACATTGCGGGGGCCTTGCCGGTCGGGGCGACGATCACGAGTGTGTCGCTGACGCTCCATCTCGAGCGGGCTGGCAACCATGTGGATGAACTCCACACGTTGCACCGCCTGTTTGCGGAATGGGGAGAAGGGACTTCCGCCTCCGGGGGTGGGCAGGGGGGACCGGCCACCCCCGACGATGCCACCTGGCTGCATACGTATTTTCCAGGGCAGTTCTGGGCCAACGAGGGCGGTGATTTTGAAAGTACGCCCAGCGCCGATCAGATGGTCCCGCCCCAGGACATCATCCCGATTCCCGTGACGTGGGGCTCCACCCCCGAAATGATCGCCGACGTCCAGCATTGGTTGGATCAGCCCGACGAGAACCACGGCTGGCTGCTGTTGGGTAACGAGATTGATGCGAACACGGCCCGGAAATTCTCCAGCCGCGAGAACTTCGAGGCGGACCAGTGGCCGACGTTGACGATCGAGTATGAATTGGCGCCGCCATGTCCCTACGACCTGGATGGCGATGGCATTGTCTTTGTCCTCGACTTGCTGCAGGTGGTGCACGCCCTCCGTACGAAAGGTGACGTCGCCGAGGATCTTGATGGTGATGGCAAAGTCACCCCCCGCGACATGCACCTGGTGATACGGAATTTCGGTCCCTGCCCCTGACGGTGATGAAATCGACTCCCCCCGGCGCTCTGTCCCAAGGACTTGAACGCCGACAACGTCGTGGATGTGGACGATCTGCTGGTGATGCTCGCGGTTTGGGGAGTCTGTTGATCCGGGCGAAGACAGAGGGGGTGATCCCAGATCGTACATGTGGGGGCGGATGAGACCTATGTATCGAAGAATGACCTCGACCTGCACTACAGGCTCGGGGATACCGAAGTGACCAGCGAGACCATCATCCGCAGGCCCGATGGCGTCGAAGAGCGATTCGAGAGCGTCACCGGCGATCGGGTTGTGCGGTACAAGCACGAGTTTGATACAAGGCCCATAACGGTGGTTGAAGTGGAGTGGCTTTCTCATTTGCCAAGCTATCAATCCAAGTGCTACAACGTAGTTCTTGATGTCATCTAACTGGCTCATTCCGATCGCTTTGGCCACATGCCTCCAAACGGCACAGGCCTACGACTATCCCCCCCTCACGCCCGACCAGAGTACCGCCCTCGAAACCGCGTACGATGGGCGGGATCATCAGGAGGCCGCCTTCATCGCCCTGGTCGAAAACGCCTCGGACTATGACGGCAACGTGGGCGATGCCTCGCTGCGCATGAATCCAGACCTGGAAGTCATGCTCGAGCGGCCGGGGGAGTTCCGGGGCGATCTTTGTCGCCTGGAGGGCGTGCTCCAGCAACAGACGGAATTGATCGGCGCGCATGCCGGCACCTTGGAATGGTTCCTGCGCGACGAGTCGGGAACGCCCTTCGTGGTTTACGTCGTCGAAGGCGCTCGAATTCAATTCCAGGATGGGGAGCGATTCCAGATCATCGCCCGGTTCTACAAACGCGTGGCCTTTGAGGCCCGGGATGGCGAAGTTAGAGACTATGCGGCGTTCGTCGGGGCCAAGCCGATTCCTATCATCACCCGCTCCTCTGACCTTGGCCCGATCTGGCTGGTCCTCGTGATCATCCTCATCATGTTTGGCGTGTTTCTGTTTCTCTTTCTGTATGTTCGAGGCAAGCGTGGACCCCTGCCCAGACGAGGGCAGCATGCCACCGGCACGCATCCGGGGGCGGGGCCGGGAGTGGACGAGGGGGGGGCTTTGCCCGATGATCCCGCGGACGCCCTCACGGAACTCCGACATCGTTCCGGGGAAGAAACTCCTCCAAGTCCCCACGACGAGCAAGCATGAAGACGATCCAGATCAAGACGACTCCGCTCGATGATGCGTATCCCATTCACATAGAGCAGGGACTGCTGGCCCAGACGGGAGATCTCATCCGAGCCATCGTGCCGACCACCAGTGCGATCGTGATTTCGGATCGGAACGTCACCGTCACCCATGGAGCCGTCGTATGCCAATCGCTAGGCAAAGCTGGTTACGACGTGACGATCCACGAGATGGAGGCGAGCGAGAAGAACAAGACGCTCCAGACAATTCGCACCATCCACGACGCCATGTTCAAAGCCAAGCTGGAGCGTAAGAGCCTTCTGGTCGCGGTGGGGGGTGGCATCGTGGGCGACACTGCGGGATTCGCGGCCGCGACGTTCCTGCGTGGGATTTCTCTCGTCCATGTTCCCACCACGCTGCTGGCGATGGTCGATGCCTCGATCGGGGGCAAGACTGGCGTGAATTATCCGCTGCCCAACGCCAACGCAATGGGGAAGAACCTGATCGGCTCGTTCTGGCCCCCCAGGCTCGTGCTGACCGACCCAGTGACGCTGACCACGCTGGAGCCTCGGGATTTTCGAGGTGGCCTCGCGGAATGCGTCAAGCATGGTGTCCTGGCCGATGCAGATCTCCTGGATTGGCTTGAGCAGCATGTTGACGCCATCCTTGGTCTCGATCTTAAGGTGCTGACCTCGCTCATCGAGCGCAGTGCATCAATCAAGGCCGAGGTCGTTTCGGAGGATGTTCGCGAATTGGGGCGAAGGGCCTTGCTCAATTTAGGCCACACCTATGCCCACGCCATGGAGTCGATGTCTCAGCTTGGTTTGCAACACGGGGAAGCGGTCTCGATCGGTCTGCATGGGGCGATGAAGGCGGCGATGCTCACGAACCGGATCGAGGAAGGGGATGTGACGAAGGTGGTCACGTTGCTGGATCGATTTGGCTTGCCCACCAGGCTCGATTCTGACGTCGATATCGATCAGCTGATGGTGGCCATGACCTACGACAAGAAAGTCGAAGAAGGTCGACTGCGGTTGATCCTGCCCATGAGACTGGGTGAAGCTACGATCGTCGATGATGTACCCCAGAGCGTCATCCGAGAAAGCTGGCAGGCAATTCTGGTGCCCTGAGTTGTCCTTAATGGGCATTCTTTGGGGTATGAATGGGGGTGTATTGCCCAGTTTGACTTGTATTCAAGCGCAACCTTGGCAGGTTCCGATAAACCACGGGACACGACTCTATTGAATTGGAAACGCCTTGCACGCCATGAATTGCGCGAGCACGAGGCATGAACAGTGCGCACCATAGCAATCGTCAATCAGAAGGGGGGCTGCGGCAAGACCACGTGTGCGATCAATCTCGCTGCGATCTACGCCAAGCGCGGGTTGCGCACTTTGCTCGTGGACATGGATCCGCAATCTCATTGTGCCGCGGGGTTGGGGGTTCCTGAAAGTCGAATCGAATACAGCATCGGTGATGCCCTGATCAGCGATATTGACGGGCGATTCAATCCTGATGATCTGCGATGGGAAGTGACCCGAAATCTGGATCTCGCCCCCAGCACGATGCGTCTGGCGGGCATGGAAGCTCCGGGAGGTGGCTTGCATGAACTCCCCGACAAGGACAAGAGACTTGAGAAGTTGCTCAAGCGCATGGACGATCGTTATGACCTGTGTCTGGTCGATTGCCCACCCACGATCGGCCTGCTGGCGTTCAATGCATTGCGCGCCGCCCGGGAAACGTTGATCCCCGTCGAGACCGGGTATTACTCCCTCATCGGCGCGGAGAAGCAGTGGAAGACGATTCAACGAATCATCGAGCGGATCGGCAGGCCCATCGCCTGTCACATGGTCGCCACGATGTACGACGAGAAATCGGATGTTGGCAAAAACATTCTGACCACCCTGCGGCGGCGTTTTGCCGGTCAGCTCCTACCCACGGTCATTCGCCTCAGCGAGACGATCCGGGAAGCGGCTTGTCTGGGGCAACCGGTTATCGATTACGCGCCGAATTCCGAGGCCAAGCAGGATTTTGTCAAACTTGCCGACTGGCTTGAGCAGCATGCTTGCCCGGCGCGTGGGCAGTTCACGCCCGCCTGGGAGCAGCGATCTTTTTCCAGCCGGCAGAACATCAGCTTCCACAGGAGATCGGTGCAATCCATCGCCCCTGAATCGACACCACGGATTGGCGGTGCAGGAGATCGGGCGGCGGAACTGGTACAACGTGTTCAGGAACTGAATCGACGGAATCGAGTCTCCAAAGCCGAGGGGACTCAGACGCAATCGCCTCAAATGCCACTGAGTATTTCGCCTAAGACGACGCCTCATCCAGTCCCCGAAGCATCACCCGATTCTGCGATCGATACCTCCTCGCGGGAACTTGATCACCACTCGGTTGAATTCAAGCCGGAGGTCGC
>JAPULD010000546.1 GCA_027295365.1 Planctomycetota bacterium | reverse complement strand
CGATCTTGAGGTGATATCGGCCACGCTTCACCAGGCCCCAGTTCCGACAACACGAACGGAATTCAGCCGCGATACGCCTCGCGATCGAGGTGGTCGCCTGGCGGAACTCTGGGAGCGTCTTTTCAATCTCGGTGCGAGTTTTCTCTTGCTCATGCTGACGCTTCCGCTGTATCCGATCCTGATGCTGATCATCTGGTTGGAGGATGGAAGGCCATTCTTCTTTGCGCACGAGCGACAGATGAAGGGGGGCAAATTCTTTCGCTGCTACAAGTTTCGGACGATGTGCCGAGATGCCGAAAAGCTGAAAGGATCGCTTCAGGGCATCAATAATGCCGATGGCCCGCAATTTCATATCCCGATCGATCCTCGTCTGACCCGTTGCGGTCGCTGGATGAGGCGATTCCACCTGGATGAACTTCCTCAGTTCTTCAATGTGTTGAAGGGCGAGATGAATCTGGTCGGCCCTCGGCCCAGCCCTGAAAATGAAAATCAGTGCTGTCCGGCATGGCGAGAAATCCGCTTGAGTGTCAGGCCAGGCATCACGGGGCTCTGGCAGGTCTGCAGAACCCGAAAGCCTCATTTGGATTTCCAGGAGTGGATTCGATACGACATCGAGTATGTACGCCATCGCAGCATGAAGCTGGATCAATGGATTCTGTGGCGTACCATTCGAGTCCTTCTTTTCACGAAGTAATTATTGTTATCCACCTGAATAGTCTCAGGTAAAAGGCTGAAAAACAGACATCTGACAAAGTGAATGTTGATTTTCAGCATTGATAATGCTTCACTGGAACCGATTGCATTGTTCTATGGCTACTTGTCCTTGGCATGGTGTTGTGTAGTCTGTAATTTCATTGCATTGGAAACGAATCTTCTGGCATCGAATAGAAGACCGCTGCGAATAGTTCATTGAGCGGAACCAATTCACTTTACCCCTTCCCAGGTCGGCGGGCGGGGAGCTGCGTAAGCACCTCTCCCTCCCGCCGTTCCTTATTTTTGGGTGTAACCGCGCTGCGCTTAACGTCTTACGGCCTCGCTGCATGCCATTCGTGCCTGTCCCTGCTTTTCTGTCTTCTTTCATCCCCAATTGGTGATGAGTTCAATCAGGTCAAAGACATCGACAATCCCGTCGGAATTGACATCGGCGAACGACACTTCGTTGTTCCATTACCCCAGCATCAACAGCAGATCCTCGACATCGACGCGGCAGTTATGGTCCACATCCTCCCGGGGTGAGTCGATGGGCACGAGCACGGCCACTCCCACACTGATGACGCCCCGGTTGTTGATCGCCCTCGCACTCCCGATGAACGACCCCGGATCATTGATCAAGAGTTTGTTGAGGTCGTATCGTTGACCTTGTTGCCAGAGACACGATTGAGCTTCCCAATTGATCAACTGAATCATCCCGACGATCTGTCCCCCATCGTTGACGTCTTGGGCCGTTCCCGATCTCACATCATTGGGGACAGGAAGGAGGCGGGCCACGCCTCGGTGCCAATACAGAGGGCGACTGTCCTGCAGTACGGTGTCGAATCCCGAGCCCACGATCAGCCCCAGGTTGTTGATGGCAACTGCCTTGGTGCTGGCTCCATTCGGGAACAGTCCCAGGTCCGTGGCCACGCCATCCACCCAATGAAACGCACTTCTGTTATTGGAGAGGCCAATGCCCATCCAACCGACGATCTCCCCCCGATCATTGATGTCTTCTGCTCCAGCGTTCGGCCCGACCGGAAAGTTCAGAATCTCTGAATATTCGCCATCAATCCATATCGCCGGTCTGATAAATCCTTGTTCGCCTTTCAGGCCCGGACCATTTGCCCATCCGACAAGGTGAAGATGGCGATTGATAGCGAGGGGAAAAGCAAAGTCATCAGGATGAGCCCGCGGTAATAGCTCCGGCACCCCATCACGCCAGAAGACCGGGTGACGCATCCCATTGTTGGGAAAACTGACATGCCCCACACTGGCCCCCGAGTTGTATATTCCAAGCGCTTGTCCTTGAGCGAATCCATCAGGCAGCGTGAGAATCGTCAACGATTCATCTTCCAGCGTCCACTGCCCGGGTACTTGCAAAGGAAAATTCAAGTACCCGATAATAGTGTCGTCTTCACCGATCCCCTGATTGGTCAGCGTCCGAGTCAAGGGACCATCCGGAACGCGAGGTAACGGGATGTACTCGTACATGCACTGGGCGCTGACTGTGGAAGCAGAGAGACCCATCACCAGAAGTGTCGAGAGAATCACCATCTTCATCTCAATCGAATAGAGAAAGACTCGCCCCCGAGTTCCGGAATCTGAAAGTCGCCTTGCCATTCTGTTTTCTCCAAGGCGGCCAGACCGCCCATTTCATCAACAACCGCCACAACAACAGTCCGAGCTTGCAACCCCGCACTTTCGGCGCTAGGAAACCTTCTCTCGAACTGCCATCGGATTCAGCCTCAATGAATCGAATGGTATTCATAACTTCTCCAGTCATCGAAGTTTATGGACCGGAGCAGCGATGTCCCAAGTTTATGTCTGACCGATCGATAGTCAAGAAGTAATGTTTGGAGAAACTATTTACCAAGGTGTTTGCTCACACGCCCCCTTCGGTCAGCGTCTTTCGGGTACTGGCCCCGAGGGTTGTGGACGCCCCCCCGGAATTCTCCGCGCTCACTGCCTGAGGGTTGTGGATGCCCCCCCCGGAATTCACCGCGCTCACTGCCTCGCTCTCGGGGCCAGTTTTTACTTATCCCCAGGCGTGAATCAGATTCAGACACATGACTACGTGTGCAGGAAAATCGAGCACGAGGTTGGAAATTGATTACTCGGTTCCAGTCATCAAGACTACAAACCTCGCGTCGTTTTCCACGCGTTCAAGACTTGCAGTTCGCGTTCGGGATTGATTCCCCCTCGTACATTTGATTGCCGATCCTGGGGGAGCGTTCGAAACCAATCCAGCGTGTCGAGGGCCGTCTCGGCGAAGGGGCGAAACGTGAGGCCCCTGGCGATGGCCTTGGCATTGCCGATCATGCTGATCCCGGCGGATTCGCTCCCGGCCGGGATCCAGGTGGGCATGTCCGTCCAGCCAGTGACGCGTTGCTGAGTGAGGAAACTGGTGGGCACCCAGGTGAAGTTCACGCAGCCCCCCGTGATTGCCTTGCAGCCATGGACAAGCTCGGCCATCAGGAAAGGGCATTCGGGGCCGACGACGTTATAGAGGCCCATCACGTTCTGCTCGATGCAATGAATGCAGTACGTGGCAAGGTCGCGGACATCGATGAGCTGCACCGGGTCGTTGCCATCTCCCGGCGCGAGCACTTCGCCTCCTCGGGCGATGCGAACCGGCCAATAGGTGAATCGATCGGTCGGATCGCGTGGGCCCACGATGAGGCCGGGCCGAATGTTGGTGACGCGCCCCGGCATGGCCGCGTTCGCTGATTTTTCACAGAGAGCCTTGAGGGGCCCCCAGGTGTCATCCACGACTTCCTCGATGGAAACGTCCGCGAGTGTGCCGACGGGGGAATTCTCATCGAGCTTCAAATCGCTCGGATCGGCATAGACCGAGGTCGTTGAGATGAAGACATAGTGTTTGACGTTCTGGGCAAGTTGCGTCGCCGAGGCGTTGACATGGCGCGGCACGTATCCCGAGGTGTCCACGACCGCGTCCCAGGATCGTCCCTTGAGTGTTTCCAGACCCGCATCGCGATCAGGGTCCCGGTTGCCGACAAGCTTTTCGAGATCGGGAAAGAGATGGGGATTCGAGCGGCCCCGATTGAACAACGTGATTTCATGACCATGCGCCATCGCGGCTTCGACGATGGCGGGCCCAAGAAAACGAGTTCCCCCCAGGATGAGGATCTTGAGCGGATTCGATGAGCCTGTGGGGGTCGAGTCATCTTGTGGGATCGGCGTGGATCGAGATGGACTCGCCACGGATCCAAGGCCAAGGGCGGCGGTGGCCAGAGCCCCCGTCTGAAGAAATTCGCGTCGGGTTGAATTCGTCATCTTCATCATCGTGATACTCAAGAAAGGCAGGGGGGATGAAACAACCAGGCATGGTACCGTGGGTCCGGGATGATCAGGAGTTTTCAGCGCGCCATGCTCGACTGAAC
>JAPULD010000545.1 GCA_027295365.1 Planctomycetota bacterium | reverse complement strand
AGATCGTCTTCCAGGACATCGTCAAGATCGGCGGACTGCTCTTCAGCGGCGCGGCCATCGTGGTCATCACGAGAACCGCCCTCCGCGCCGTCAACCGAGCCGCCGATGTGCATGAGCCGTGATCGGGGGTCGTGAATGTTGTCCACTTATGTTGAAAGTGCGCGTCACCGGGCCTGGATCAAGCGCCATTGCCTTCTCTGGACGGAATTTGGAGCCCTCGACGTGGCCGTATGTTGAGTATCACGAGCACCGGTGTCGTCGAGGGTGGCACGAAAATGCATGGTGCGAAGCGCTCAACAAGATCCCGGCGGTAGGGCGGTGCATCCTCGTGCATGATCTCGCACATGCCACCGCCTCGACGGCGATGGTGGTTGGCAGTGTGCGTGTCGCGTCGCCGGAGTCTCCTACTCAGACAACATTTCCCGTAAGACCTTCACCCGGCTCATTCGCCGGGCCGTTTTGCCCCAGAATACAATAATCCTACCACACGGACGATTTCCATCTGTCAGCCTCCCATGTCGTCAGAGCCGGCTGTCGCGAGCAGGCCTAAGCTGTGCTCACGGCGCCGCCGCGTGAGTCGCCTCCTCGACTGGCCATTCAAAGCCGCTGAAGGGAAAGATGATCGGAGCAAGCAGAATCGTCACCAGGAAGGTGAGCAGCAGCAGCGGCACCCCCACCTTGACGAAGTCCATGAACTTGTAGCGGCCGGGCTCGACGACGAGCGTCACGACCGGCGACGATACCGGCGTCGAAAAGGCGGCCGAAGCGGCAATCACGACGGCCACCGCAAACGGATAAGGCGAGACATCCAGCGCCCGGGCGACGTAAATCGCGATCGGGGCCACGAGGACGGCGGACGCCGTATTCGACAGAAACAATGAAAGAATAGCCGTGATGAAAAAGACCGCCGTCAACATCATGCGCGGTCCAGCGTCCCCCACGACGGACATCATGGCCTTGACGACGAGATCGGTGCCGCCGGTTTGGTCGAGCGCCTTGGCCAGCGGCAGCATGCCGGCGACCAGTACGACGCTGCTCCAGTGAATCGAGCGGTACGCATCCTCCATCGTCAGGCAGCGCGTGAAGACCGCCGCCAGGGCCGCCATGATCACGGCCGCGACGAGGGGCACGATGTTGAAGAGAGTCAGCAGGACCATGAGGACGAGAATGACCAATGCCACCGGCATCTTGCGATACGCCTTGACGACTTCGGTTCGTTCTCGAGGCAGTTCCGTCACCACGAAATCGTGCGAGCTCGATTGCAGCTGATCGATCTTCTCCCACGGTCCGACGACAAAGAGGCTGTCCGCCGCGTGGAGCTTGGCATCCGCATACGGCGCTACGGGCTTGTTCCCGCGCCGCATGCCCAGGACGTGGAGACCGTACGTCGATCGAAAAGTGCACGTTCGGAGCGACTTGCCGATCAGCTTCGACTCGGGATGGACGAGCACGGCCGCACCGCCCATCTCCCACAACCACTGTTGCCGATCTCGATCCGTGATGCTAGCTGGGGTCAGCTTCATGTCGTCGTAACGATTCTCATCCAGTCCGGTCTCGCCGACGGCGAGCAGGACATCCTCCGCATGGAGTTCGGTCTCGCTCGACGGGGCCGCGAGCCGGTCCTGGCCTCGGCGAAGCGGCCTCTGGATGCCGATCACGCGCAGCCCGAATCGACTCTCAAGCTCGCTCTGGCCGATGGTCTCGCCGACCAGTGGCGAGTCGACACCGATGCGCAGCCATTCGAGGCTCTTTCCAACCTGAAAGTCCTTCCATAGCACATTGATTTTTCGTTCGCCCTGGCCGCAGGCCGGTGTATCGGCGTCACCAGGCAGGAGTTTTCGTCCCACCAGCAGGAGGTAGCCGATGGCGATCGCCAGCACCGCCAATCCCAGGGGCATGAAGCTGAAGAAACCGAAGCCGTCGAGGCCTGCGTCCTTCAACTCCTCGTGCATGACGATGTTCGGGGTAGTGGCGATCAGCGTCAGCATGCCACTGATGAGCGCGGCGTATGACATGGGCATCAGCAGGCGTGACTTGTTGAGATTCGTCTCGGCCGCAATACGAAGCACGATCGGAATGAAGATGGCCACGATGGCGGTGGAACTCATGACGCCCCCCAGCAGCGCAGCCGCAAGCATGATGTAGATCAAGAGACGAGTTTCGCTCGTGCCTCCATACTTGAGGATGACGTCGCCCACGGCGCGCGCGACGCCGGTGCGATCGAGCATTTCACCCACGACGAGGAGGCATGCGACGAGGATCACGACCGGGCTGCCAAACCCGGAGATCGCCTCGCCGACCGTGAGCACGCCGCTGAGCATCAGGGCCAGCACGACGAGCAGCGCCACGATGTCGTAACGCACCCGATTGCTTGCCATGAGCATCGCGGTGAGCCCGATGAGACTGAACACAAATATCACGTCAAAGGTCATTGGTTGGAATCCTAGGACACGCCATTGGTACTTGTAGGCGACAGACCGACTCCCTCCTCCAGGGACCCCATTAGAATACACTAGAGTAGAAAACGGTAGTGATTCGATTGATGAGGCCCGTTTAGTGTTCGCTTTATTCTTCCCTCAACGCCCCGTCCACCCCGGCCCTCGCACTACCCGTCCGGGGGTCGCCCCGGTGTGCTCGCCATCGCGCAGGACCTGCTCGCCATTGACGAAGACATGCACCATGCCCGTGGCGTATTGATGGGGATCTTGGAACGTGGCGTGATCCTGGATGGTTTTCGGATCGAACACCACCACGTCGGCGTAATAGCCCGGCGTGAGACTTCCTCGCTCCTTGATACGCAGGTTCCTGGCCGACTGCGAGGTCAATCGCTTGACCGCCTCGGCCAACGTGATGATCCCCTCATCGCGAACGTACTTGCCCAGAAGACGCGCGAAATTCCCATACGACCGGGGGTGGGGATTGGATTTGAGAAACGCACCTTCCGTCGAGGGCGATCCCGCATCGGAGCAGAACGTCACCCAGGGTAACGCGATTTGTTTTTTTCACGTTCTCCTCGGACATGAGAAAATACACCGTCCCCACGCGGCTGCCATCCTCGATGACGAGGTCGATCGCCGTCTCTTCGGGGGAAGTCCCCCTCATGGTCGCCACCTCGGCCAACGTCTACCCGGTTAGTGGCTTCAGCCCCTCGCTCTTGAATCCGACGAGCAGCAACTTGTCCGCGCTACCCGCGGCGAGAAACAAATTCTCCCAATCATCCGACGGGGTGGTCATCTCGCGCATGACCTTCGCGCGAATTTCCGGATCCTTGAGTCGTTCGGCCCACGCTTCGTACCCTCCTTCCTGCACCCAGGGCGGCATGGACGC
This sequence comes from Planctomycetota bacterium, assembly GCA_027295365.1. Lineage (GTDB taxonomy): Bacteria > Planctomycetota > Phycisphaerae > Phycisphaerales > SM1A02 > JADFSH01. The sequence goes on along the minus strand of JAPULD010000545.1, from coordinate 4,635 downwards.
ATCCAGTCCCGTCGCCCCCGCGATGTAGTTGTACATGTCCGCGGCAATGACAACGCCCTCGGCCCTGGCCGCCTCGATCATCTCGATCACCTGGTCCATCTTGTGCCAGTTGGACTGCCCCGCCGCCTTGAGGTGGTAGATCTCGGTCCTTACTCCGGATTCCTTGGCGATCCGTAACGTCTCCTCGACGCCTTCCAGCAGGCGATCGCCTTCGCTGCGCATGTGGGTGGTGTAGAGCCCATCGTATTCCGCCACGACCTTGCACAGGGCGATCAGTTCATCGGTGTCGGCATAGAAGGCTGGGGCGTAAATCAACGATGACCCGACGCCCATTGCGCCTTCCTCCATCGCCTCGCGCACCAGTTGCTGCATCCGCTTCATTTCATCGGGGGTGGGAGGGCGATCCTCGAAGCCGATTTCGTGGGCGCGCACCGTGGTGGCCCCGACGAGTGAGGCGATGTTAGGGCTGACCCCCCGATTCTCAAGGTACTCAAGGTATTCGCCCAGCGTGGTCCACTCGATGTCGTATTGGATGTCCCCCTGTCTCGCCTTCATGTAGGCCTTGAGTTCGTCGCTAAGGGGTCCCCACGACATGCCTTCGCCGAACACTTCGAGCGTGACGCCCTGTTTGATGTCGGCCATCGAGCGGGGATCCTCGATAAGCGAATCGACCGCCCAACTCAGCATGTTGATGAAGCCCGGGGCGATGGCGAGACCGGTGACGTCGATCTCCTCTTTCGCCCGCCCCTCTTCAAACGTGCCGATCGCGGCGATCCGATCCCCCCGGATTGCGATGTCCCGTTTCAAGGGAGGACTACCACTGCCATCGTAGAGGGTGCCGCCTCGGAGGATGACATCGTATTTAGATGGGGTGCTGCAGCTCGACAGGCAGAATAGACCAACAAGCATGAGGCAGGACGCGGTGAGCTTGAGCATGGTGACCTCTCCAATGGCGTGATCGGAATGATCCCAGCCTACCTCGAAACGGTCATTCAAGCACATCGAAGGAGAGGCCTCGGGGGCATACGCCCCACGCGCCAACCATGGCGATCGGGGCGAATTGGAGTTTCAAGGCGTCGACCTCTCGTTGAGAATGTTTGAAATGACCTGAAGCGTCGCCAGGCTGCGCTCCTCCAGCTTAACGACCGTCATGCGAGGTGAAAAACCAATCTGCCCACTTGGAGGTGGAAACGTCGAGAAGTGTTGTCGTGAGCATGTAGATACACCTGACCTCATTCTGGGTCTTCAGCACGAATTTTCTTTTCTCGGCTCGACCGAAAATGCATTGATTCATCGCTTACAAGGCGTTAATCTGCAGCAGAAAGCATCATATTCTCTGTCGTGAGACGGTAGGTGATGTTTCCGGGGGGTGGTTCCGGGGGGTGGTTCGGTCCAGTTCTGTTTCACTGAGGAGGATGTGGTGATCAATTCATTCAGCTCGTTGGCCAAATCAGCCGCGCTGATCAGCGCGATTGCTCTGTTTCCGATCGTGTCGGGTTCCCGAAACGGCCCGGAGAAGGAGCACGTCTCTCAATCGCAGTCATCACCACGACAAGACACAGCGACTTCAAAGGTCGGACCGGGGCAACTGATTCCCGGGCAGTCCTATCACAACAAGACGTGGACCTTGGACGATCTATTGGTCGATCCCCTGGGCAGCCCCGAAGACTTGGCCGGACGAATCCGCGTCGGCCTGAAGTCTCCGTTGACCCAGGCCCGGCAACTGGGCGGCACCGGGGACATCGGCGAGATCGCGGTCCTGGAAGACGACGGCACACTCGTGAATCTTCTCACGAACGAGACCAACACCATCGAAATCATCAATCGTTTCTATGAAACGCATGGCGATGAGTACGACGAACTGGCGATCTTCACCGCCAGCACCTTTGCCGGCGACATCGATCCGGAAGCGGGTTTCGCGTTTTTCCAACTGACGTCGGGCACCACCGCCGGGATCAACCGCTTTCAAGGCATCATGCGTGAAAACGAAGGCCTGACCCGGTTGCTGGGCTGGTGCAACATGAACGACCTGCCCGAGTACCCGGCCGATTTCACGACCGATTTCTTCGGCGGCGGCATCGCCTCGGGGGTGGAAATCATGGGCCAGGAATTCGAGCACGCCTTCGGCGCGTTCGTCCAGCCCGTTCCTTCCACCGGCGCGGACATCCTCGGGCGCAGCAACGCCCACTGGAGCTTCTTTCTTCATCATCCCGGCACCAACAATTCATCACCCATGGAAGGCAATCGCTGGCGCAACATGGGCGGCGGAACCTTTGTCACCACCGAGTCCTTTTCCGGCTTCAGCGAACTGGATGAATACCTCATGGGACTGCGCCCGGCCCCGGATGTCGTTCCATTCTACGTCATCGATTTCGTGACGAATCCATTCAGCGATTCGAGATTCCCCGCCATCAACGTCACTGTCAACAATGGCACCCGGATCGACCTGACCATCGAGGACATCGTCGCGAATCATGGTCCCCGAATGCCGGACACTTCCATGTCCATCAAGACTTTCAAGGTGGCCTTCATCTTGGTCATCCCGTCCGGGACCACGGCGGCCCCCCAGGACCTCGCCAAGATCGACAGCTTCCGCCTGGCCTGGAACAACTATTTCGACACCACCACCGAAAACCTCGGGATTATGAACACCCAGCTTGGGATCACCAACACCCCCATCACGAATCCCTTTCAGGTGTTCGACGCCGAGACCGACAACGTGGACGACTTCTTTGAATACAACCAGGGCGTCACCCTGGACGAACTCGGTCTCAACGAACCAAGCGGAACCCGATCGCTTCACTTCGATGGCAACTGGGGGGGCGGGGACGAGATTCGCTCGAGGATCATGGACCTGTCGGCGTATTTCGAGGGTGAATTGCGCTTGAACTATTCCGTGCAGCGCACAGGGGGCGGGGATGCGCCGGAAGCCGATGAGGATCTGCAGGTCGAATACTTCAACGCCGACGGCAACTGGATCCCGTTGAGCGTCCACCCGGCCTCAGGCATCAACGATACGGTCTTCAACGCCTTCAGCAAGACGATTCCGGTTGACGGATATCATGCCCAGTTTCGGTACCGCATTCGAAGGCTCCAGGGCTCGCTGGGGGCGACCGACGATTGGTTCGTGGATGACATTTTCCTGAGCTTCATGCCGACCTGCCCGGCGGATGCCGACCATGATCAAGACGTCGACGTCGACGATCTCCTGGTTCTTCTTGCGCAATGGGGTACCTGCCCCCTGCCTTGCCAGGTCGGGATTCGCGAAACTCCCGATGCGTGTTCCGGGGATCTCGATCGTGACTGCGAAGTCGATGTCGACGATCTGCTGATTCTGCTCGGGGCCTGGGGGCTTTGCGTTCCCGAAAACGATGATTGCGACAACGCCAGATTCATCGGCAATGGAGCGATCCTCTTCGACACCAGCGGTGCCTCGACGGATGGCCCCACCGATTGTCTCACCCTTCAAAAGGACATCTGGTTCTGCCACCAGGTCGAATGTACTGGCGAGGTCACGATCAGTCTCTGCGGTTCGAGTTACGATGCGCAATTCGCGGTCTATGACTCCTGCGATCCTGCGACCATGGCGCTGCTTGCGTGTGCCCAGGGCGGTTGCACGGAGCCTTCAATCATCACCCTCAACGCGACGCAGGGCGATGTGTTGAAGATTCGAGTCGGAGGCCAGAGTGGCGATTCGGGTCAGGGTACGCTCACTATCTCCTGCGAGGTTCCCATTCCCGTGAACGATGAATGCATCAACGCCATTCCCATCTTCGATGGCGAAACTCCCTTCAACACGCTGGGGGCTTCGACCGATGGCCAGACGCATCCCGCGTGTTCTACGGGCGGCGATGGAGGGGTCACGGTCAACGACATCTGGTATACTTACGTGGCGACCTGCACCGGCACGCTGAATCTCTCGACCTGCGACAGCGCCGACTACGACTCGGACATCGTGGTGTACAACCCGGGCTGGACCTGCCACCCGGCCTCGGGTGATGTGCTCGGGTGCAACGACGATGCCGCGGGTTGCGCCCTGTTCACCTCGGACTTGTCAGTCCCCGTCGTGGTCGGTCAGACCTATCTCATTCGCCTGGGCGGCTGGAGCGCCACCACCGACCGAGGCACCGGCTCGATCTTCCTGACGTGTAATTAAGCGGCATAGAAAAGGAACCTGAAAAGCAGAAACCGGGTACTTCCTTTGGGACCCTGAGACGAAGTTTCTTAAGTCGTGCCTGTCCCTCCTTTTCCTCGCTTCTCCTAAAAAGCGATAATTTTCCCGCCCAAGTATTCCCAGCCCGTGACCGAAGGCCGCCATGCAGTGCCGTCCCACCACTTGTGGTAGAGAGAAGAGTTCATTCCACGCACATAGATGTCGAGCCTATTCGGGCCCCAGGACACGATTTTGGGCTGACCGATTATCTTCCCGCCCATGTACTGATAGCCTTTGACCGAGGGTCCCCATGAGGAGCCGTTCCACCACTTGTGGTACAACGACGAGTTGGTGCCGATGACGAACACATCCAGACGGTTCGGCCCCCAGGCGACCGCCTTGGGTTGACCGAGGATCTTCCCACCCATGTACTGATAGCCTTTGACCGAGGGTCCCCATGAGGAGCCGTTCCACCACTTGTG
>JAPULD010000544.1 GCA_027295365.1 Planctomycetota bacterium | reverse complement strand
AGCGCGCCATGCTCGACTGAACGTGCACGGGGCGAGGCGGAATCCAGAATCCACCCGATATCACTGAGAAGACACGTTTCGATGGACATGCATTCCAACGGAAGCATGTCTTTCATTCTGAGACCGATTCGCTTCCGATGGTCGAATGACGCATACTGCCGTTGAGCCCTGATCAGGGCACCTTGTCACGCTCATCGAGAATCCGATGACCCCATCGACGGAACGGCAACAGAACGATGACACGTCGAATCCGATCCAGTCTTGGATCCGACGAGTGGTGAAGGTGCGGCCCGGGGAATTCGTGTTGCTGCTCTGGGCCGCGGCGTATTTCTTCTTTCTCCTTTGCAGTTACTACGTGCTCAGGCCTTTACGCGATGCGTTGGGCACTGCGGGGGGCGTCGAAGAAATCAAATGGCTCTTCAGCTGTACGCTGCTGGCGATGCTGGTGCTGAATCCCGTGTTTTCATGGTTGGTGTCACGCTATCGGCGCGAGTCGTTCATTCCGATCATGTACGGGTTTTTCGCGTTCAACATTTTCATCTTCTACCTGCTCTTTCGCGATTCGCCCGATGCGTCGCAGGTGTATATCGGGCGGACGTTTTATGTATGGACGGCGATCTTCAGCCTCTTCATCATTTCCGTGTTCTGGGGTTTGATGGTTGATCTTTTTGACACGGAACAAGCCAAGCGGCTGTTCGGCTTCATCTCGGTCGGGGGCACGCTGGGGGCGATCTCCGGATCGTCCATCACCCGGTTCTGCATCGATACGCTCGGGATTGGAAATCTCTTTCTGGTCTCCATCGCCTTGCTACTCATGAGCGTGATCTGCATGCGGGCCATGACCAGGCGAACCCGGTCCTGGCCACGAAACGCCCAACAATCCACGAAGAAGACCACGGCGCACTCGGAGATCATCGGGGGCAGCGCCTGGTCGGGGATCATTCTGATCTTCAAGTCGCCTTACCTGATCGGCATCAGCCTGTTCATGGTGATCTACGGCATGACCTACACATTTCTCTATCTGGCGAAGATCGAAATTGGACTGGACACCATTGCGGAGCGGACGGATCGGATCGCGTTTTTCGCGAACATCGATCTCTTCGCCAATGGGTTGACGATTCTGGTGGAGCTGTTCATCACGAGTCGCCTGCTGACCCGGGTGGGCATCGGGGGGACGCTGGCGATTCTGCCCGGCCTGTCGGTGATCGGGTTCGGGATCCTGGCCTGGTCGTTGAAGGATCTGAACCTTGCCGCCCAGGGGGCAGGTTCGGCGACGATGGCCGCCTTGGTCATCACGGGACTCGAGTCAATCCGCAGAGCCAGCAACTATGCCCTGGCCCGCCCCGCTCGCGAGGCGTTGTACACGGTGTTGGGGCGCGAAGAAAAATATAAATCCAAGAGTTTCATCGACACGTTCTTTTTCCGAGGTGGCGATCAGGTCGGAGTCTGGTCGCACGCCCTCATGTCGGAGGTGTTCCTCTATTCCGCGGCGGCGATTTCCTTGGCCCTGGTGCCCCTGGCCGGCGTGTGGTTGTGTATCGCCTTGCTTCTTGGGAGAAAACAAGTTGCCCTCAGTCATGAACAAGAAGGACGGATTTCACGACGTGACTTGAATACTTCGGATTCATCATGAGTCCTCTTCGTCGTCCTCGTCTTCCTTCTCTCTGATGATCTGGCGCATCAATCGGGTCTGCTCGTCGTTGAGCAGGATGCGCAATCGTGCCCTGGCCCTGGCGCTTGTTTCGCGACGTTGAAACTTCACCCGTTCGCCCTTGAGTTCCCGGCGGATCAGGTCCATGGGGATCACGCCCTGGAACTCGAAACCATTTCGCTGGCTGGCGATATCCACCAGTTGATCGCTGAGATCGTAATACTGGTCGCGATAGTTGTTGGCGATCAGTTGGATGTCGTCGTGCTGTCCACCACCAAGGTCGGGCAGGGCCAGCGCCGTATCGAACATGTCCATCGCGGATTCATCATCCCAATAGATGTCGGGGTAGACCTTTTCGTTGTAGGCCTGGACGAGCCGCCACTTGTCGCTTTCGCTGAGCAGCGTCTTGAGTTGCTCGATGGTGGCGCGATTGAGTTCGACAAGTCCTCGGGCATTCTTGGCAAGGGAGGCGAAGCGCTGCTCGATACGGTTGTCCAGGGCCTGGGGCGTCTGGCCGCCTTCCTCGTCGAGTGCTCGGCCCAGCGCCCTCAATCGCATATGGTCCAGGACGATGGGCGTGGATTCTTCATAGGTGGCCGACAACGCATCATTATGTTCATCGAGAGCGCTGAGCACGCGGTTGGACTGTTCCGTTGAAAATTCCAATCCTCGAACAAGCGCCGGGACATCGATCAAGGCTTCATCGTGATCGGTGAATCGCTGGATCCAACTGGTCAATCCACGACTCGCCGACTCGCGCCGACGTTCCTGCCGGAGCGATTCCAGTCGTGCGTCCTGATCGTCGGAGTCAACCAACAAAGAAACCTGATCGAAGAAATCATCGTCCAAGACGCGTATCGCTTCGTATCGGGATTCCCGTCGCTTGGCCCGCTCCAGCCTTTGGCGGGCATCACTCAAGGGATCCTCATCTGTGGACGAAACTTCTTCCGAATTCGCATCGAGAAGCAGTTCGTCATATCCGCTTCGATAATCATCATAAAAGGATTGCAGGATCGATCCTTGTTCGATCGCGAGGCCAAGACGACGAGCGTATTCGTTGATCCGCCCCGCCCCGATGGGCAGCGGGAGATAGGAATCGGTTTCGGTTTCCGGCTCGCTGATATCCATAGAAAGACGCTCAATTTGAATGGCGTGATCATTCCCTCCGCCATTGACGATCACAGTCGATTCTTGATCGGATTCGTCCGGAGTTCCGCCTTCCTCTTCCAAGGCGAGTCGAGCGGCGAGTCGGAGGCCTAGGATCCCGTCCACGCGAGCCCGGGTCGAGTCGATCATCTGCTCGCGGCGTTCGGAGAGATCCTCGATCTTCCGGTCGTGCTCTCCCAATTCCTCGCCTTCCATCTGCATGATGGTTTGGTACTTGTCCGCGCGAGCCCGGGACGAGTCGATCATCTGTTCGCGGCGCTCTTCAAATTCCTTTAATTCCTCGCCTTCCATCTGCATGATGGTTTGATACTTGTCCGCGCGAGCCTGGGACGAGTCGATCATCTGCTCTTGGCGCTCTCCGAATTCCTCGCCTCCCATCT
>JAPULD010000543.1 GCA_027295365.1 Planctomycetota bacterium | reverse complement strand
GGGTTTGGCGGTGCAGTACAACTTGCCTTTCGTGACGACATGGGCGTGGACGTTGCCGGCGATTCTGGCGTTCAACGCGCCTGAAATCGTCACCAGGCCATCGCACTTGCAACCCTTGCAGCAATCATCCTCACAGCAGTCACGACTGCCGCGCGTGATGATGCGAACCTTGGTGGGTGCCGTCGATTCGGAAAAGTACACTCGCGATTCGGATTCGTCCGACGCTTCGGCCTCGTCGCGCTCGCCCCGTTTCATGTAGCGCTCGAACGTGCTCGATTCTGATGCCTCGGTCTCGCGGCTGGGGCGAGTCGTCGGGGCGATCACGCGCACTCGGGACACGGATTCCACTTTCGTCGGCTTTTCATCCTTGTCGGGCGGGCAGGCCCAGATCGGGGTCACGATGCAGCCCACCATGACCAGCAGGGTTACGACAAGGACGCCACGAAGAGACAGTCCCGGATTTTTCTGTTCAGTCATCACCATCTTGATCCTCCTTGCAAAGGCTTTGGCTCTGAGCGTCGATACGCCAAGTCCCATGGTGCCGGAGTATCCGGACAGTCCTGGGGCGGCGCCCATCGGGGCGAAGACGCTGGTGTATTTTTTGGTATCGAGAAGAGCTTGGGCGTAGGCACGTCGGCCATTGGGCATCATCGCCGTCACCCAAGCATCACAACTGAGATCGGCTTCCTCCCGGATCTTCTTGCGGATCCACCACACGACGGGGTGCCACCAATACAGGACACCCGCGACGAGATCGACCCATGAGACCCAGTGGTCACGACGACGCAGATGCGCCAACTCGTGATACAACACTGCGGCTCGTCCTTCCTCATCCAATTGGTCCCACAATTGCGTGGGCAGGATCAGTCGAGGTTGGCGACCACACCACACCATGGGGGAGACTTTCGCATCGACCATGAGCGTGGTAGGCATTCGGCGCAATTCCAAGTCTTTGGCCGAAGCTTCCACTTCCTTGATCACCCAGTCCGGTGCAGGCTGTGCCAGCTTGATCAGCCTGAGCGACTCGCCAAGCTTCAGCACGATGATCAAGGCCAGCAGCGCGATGCCCCCCAGCCAGACGGTGCCGGGAATCGGAGGCAACGCCAGGATCGCATCACGGAGATTCGCCAATGGTGTCAACCAGGTTTTCAGGGAAGTCAGACCTGATGCGATGGCTTGTTCCTCGGGCTCCGGGGATGATTCCTTTTCCGCGTTCCGGACATTCTTCGACGGTTCATCGACGAGAGCGACAATCGAGCTCTTCTGGTCGATGGATTCGAGAGGCGGCATCTCTAAAGGGTTCACGAACTTCGGAAACGACGCGAGTGACGTCGGCGATCGCGTTTCTGAGCGGATTTCTTCCCCTCGACCAATGGATTCTGTGGAGACAGCATCGTTGAGAACGAAAGATGGGGCTTGGTCGAACGTCTGACCGATCAGAGGCGGCTCGCACGACGTACTCACGTCGCGTGGGGACTTTGATAAAAAGGCAGCGGGCTTCCTGCCCGACTGCCTTGCGGATGGTGTCGTCTTGAATGCGTCGGGACAGGTCAATTCCGCGACGAGTGGACAGGGCTCAACTGCGAAACGATCGTTGGTGCCCTGAGCTCTTGCATTCTGATTTCGGGTCGAATTTGAGTGTTGGGTTGTGTCTCTTCGTGCCGGTTGATCCGACTCATTGTCACGAAAAATCGACGAGGTCGTCTCCGAAGCGAAGTTCGATGCACGGGCGACCAACTCACGAGCCGTGTCGCGCAGGACCGGGGCCTCGGGCACATCCAGCACGGGCAGGAAGGGCGTGCAAATGAGGATGAGTACCACCCCCACCCACATGGCATGCCTCGTTGAAGGCCGGCAAGGAATGGTCTTGCCCAGGGCTGCCACTAGCAAGGCCAGAGGGATCGCCGCCAGGGCCACGCGCCACATCACATCGACGGGGAGCCAATCAGTCATGATTTGCGCCTCCGCCTTTTGGACTTGGAGCCGGCTTCATCATCACCCGGCTTGACTTCGAGGTTGTCGAGCATCGCCTGCAACTGCGTGATTTCATCCTCGGTGAAGGACTCCTCCTTCATCAGTTGGAGCACGAGGGGGCCCGCCGATCCGTCGTAGAGTTGTTGCAGGAATGATTTCACCCTCGTCTTGGCGACGCCATCCCGGCTGATGGTGGGCTTGTACACGTACGCCATCTCGGACTTGTCGCTCTTGACGTATCCCTTGTGCTCGAGTCGACTCAGGAACGTCAGCACCGTCGTATAGGCAAGCTTGCGGCCCCGCTTCAACATGCAATTCAGGACATCCCGAACCATCAATGGTCCTTCGTCCCAAAGTACCTTGAGAACCTCAAGTTCAGCTTCGCTCAGGTCGGATTCCCGTGGGGGCATCGGCAACATCCTCTCAGGCCTACTACAGGCGTCGTAGATAACCTACGACACATGTAGGAAGATCGCAAATGGTATTGGGAAAAAAAGCGGATCATTTTCAGATCCTTTGGAAAGCCCCGGTTCCGTCTTGTGGTATCGACAGCTCGTTGGGGCGATGCAACGGATTGGCACAAAGTGAAGGGAGTCGCGAAGAGTCACGCGCATTTTTCGCTAAATCCATTCCCCGCATCCCGTTAGAGCATCCTTGCAGAAATCACCCAGCTTACCAATGGCCGATCATACGTGAGACTTCGCAGAGATTACCGTCTTATTCACCAACGGGCCCAGTTGATACCACCAGTTCGAGCAATTCCCGTGGGAGAACCCCGAGGAATGCTTCGAGCGATCACCCTTGTCCTACGTGGCGATCGTGACGACCCCCACCATGGTCATGACGGGCGAGTCGGATCTGCGAACCTCCATGCCCCAGAGCGAGGAATACTACCGGGCCCTGAAGATGCTTAAGAAGGACACGCTGCTGGTGCGCATGCCCAACGAGTTTCATGGATGGCGCCGGCCCTCGCATCGGTTGATGCAGCAGCTCTATCTGCAGGCGTGGTTTGAGAAGTACATGGTGGAGGACGAGGACGAGTCGGAGAGTGATCCGATCGCGTCTGGGCAGGAATAACTCGTAGGGTCCGCTGTGCGGACCGGTTGAGCGACCATCGCGTTACGGGAATCGGTCCGCACTGCGGACCCGATTTTGCTAATTCCGCCAGCCGAATATTGCTCTCAAAATCCCTCGGATTCGTTTTTCGTGCTTTACAATAAACGTCGCGAACGTGAGTACTCCGGGCATGAGAATTCCGACACCGATAAAGGCCAACACCAGTTGCGACCACGAGAACGGCATCTGCCCGGACGACATGATCCAGACAAACGCGGCGACCGCGAGCATCCCGCCGATCAGGTAATAGATCCAGATCCGGCGCATGAGTTTGCGCAAGTCTTGTTCCGGTGAGGCGTCCTTTGTTGTCATCCCGGTCCATCCGGAGTCGATGGCCCACCCAATCGCCTCCATCACGTCGCGATCGGGGGGCAACACGATGACTTCGCCGGTACGAATGATCAAGCGAGCGTCAAACATCTTGCTTCGTTCAGCGACCACATCGCCCCATCGATAAGTCGCAGCCGGTCCGACGTCGGGTCGAGCCTCGATCCCGTGCCGATCGACGCTCATGTGGCCCACTCGCAACTGCCTCCAGGCTTGACGCTGCTTCCACCAGATCATGGTCATGACGCCGGGCAACGCGATTGTGAAGAGAAACAGGCATGCGTATGACAACCAACCCACGGCGCCGGTTGTAATCGGGACGTTCCCCCAAGCATTCAAGAACATTCCACCGAACATGATCCACAAGATGGCGAGCGCGCCGGGCATGAACCAATTCATGCAAAACGCATCGCCGGGCTGCACTTGGGTCTTCTTGAAAATCACGTGATCGCCGGCCAACCACAATCGCTTGAGATTTCGCGAACGCGCCATCCGGGCAATACGTCGAGCGCGATCGCTCATTACCTTCAATATCACCACTTTGTCTGCGTAATCATTTGAGTCTTGGGTGTGACGCCACTGAAAAATCAACGCCTGATGGTGATCGTGATCGATCTGCGACCAGGGCACGAGTCGCTCGATCAAGTTTGGCGGATTCCGGGGATCGGAAGTGATCCTCAGCCCTGCCAAACACACCGCCGCGTGACAACGAATGGTTTTTCGACGTTTCGGTAGCGACACATCCCCGTGTGGACCTGAAAACTCAGCTTGGATGACATCCGAAGGCATACATATATTCTATGATCCCGGCCGAACGTTTGGTCGTCTCGGCCTACTTATTCCAGGACATCGAAACTCTGATCGATGACGTTGTTCCGAGCGGATCAATATGCCTGGCGTCGCAGGGTCCGTGGTGCGGATCGCTCACCGCGTGGTTTCGATTGCTAAACCGGTCCGCACGGCGGACCCTACTTGGCTGCTCCCCCTCCCTTGAGGGAGGGGGCTGGGGGGAGGGTGGTCCATTGGGATATCGGTGGGCAGACGATCGCGCTGTGACGTTCGATTAACCCACCCTCTCCCTAACCCTCTCCCTCAAGGGAGAGGGGATCAATCAAGAATTCACCTTGCCCTTCGTCGTCCTCGACGCCCGCCACCTTCGCCCTCTTCCTCGCCGACGCCATCGGCTTCTTCGATGGTCACATCACGGGATATCTCACTTTGTTGAAGCATCTTGGCGACCTTTCTTCCAGGATCCATGTGATCCGCATCATCCACGAGCGCCGCCTGCTATCCGATCACTCATTCAACGCCCGCTCGATAAATGGCTTGAGGTTTTCATGCCGATCTTCGCTGCCCCCGGTCAATCGCGACAGGACGCGCCCCTTTTTGTCGATAATGACATGCGTCGGATACGCCGACACGTCGTAAGCCTTGGCCACGTCGTTGGCGGATGGCACGATTTCATAATCGAATGACTTCTCCCCGAGAAACTTTTTCAGAGCTTCCTCATCGTCAAGAGCGAAAGCGATAAACACGATGTCATCGCGATCTTCATATTGGGCCACTACTTCATTGAGCCCCGGCATCTCCACGCGGCACGGGGCGCACCCGATGAACCAGAAGTTCAGCACCACCACCTTGCCCCGCAGCGCTTTGAGGTCGAAGCTCGATCCATTGAGACTCGTGCCGACAAATGACGTCGCTTCGGGCCGTTCATCCGCATGACTTGCTTCATCGGTCAGGCCAGCGAGATAGTCACCGAATCCCACCTCCGACTCGTATCGACTCACATACAGGTTTCGCAGTGCAAGTTCTGCCTTGGCCTCCCCGTTCAAGTGGGCCTCGGCATAGGCCATCGAGGCCCGATCGAATTCGTGCAACGATTCCCATATGTTTCCCAGCAACATGAGACAGCGAGTGTCAATTTCATCGGCGATCTCCACCGCGGCCTGCGCGGCCGCCAGGGCCTCAGCCGTGCGTCCATCCGCAAGTGCCATCGAACTCAGGATCCAGTACGTGTTGGGCAAGTAATAACTGTTGAAGAAACCGCTGCTGTCGCGAAATTTGAGTTCACCGGCGAGCATGCCATCGATCGCCTTCCAGGCATGCTGGATACCTTTGGTCCTCAATGAAGAATCCTCACGGACGTTAGCCGCAGTCGCCAGGGCCACGTAAGGCATGGGATTATTGGGCTCATCCGCCAGCCAGGCGCTGGCGATCTGCTCGATGACTTCCATCGGCACCTCCTTGTCATCCGCCATTGCCATCGCCTCCTTCCGGGCCAATGGTGAAGCGGGGAATCGGCTGATGCAATCGGATTTCGCCTTCGCCACCGAGTCCGGACCCTCTCCCTTGATTCCCCGCGCGAAGCACTGGTACTTGTAATCGCCCAGCGCAGCTTGCGTCAGCGGATGATCGCCAAAGCGTTCGAGTAGGTCGAGCAGGAACGCCCGGGCTGCGGGTTCATCGCCCAGCGACATCCGCCCGAACACCTGGATGTAGAGCCACTCAATCTCGGGCCTCTGCGCCCGGGCTTCGAGCGCCTCGAGGTCGGCCTCGATCATCGCCTGAGAACCATTCTTGAGGTACATCCCGCCCACAAACCATTTCTGTCGATAGGCGTCGATGTTCTCGGGGTAGAGACCGATCTCCAACTCGAATTGCTCGACCCATCCTTCGGAGCCGGCGGCGAACATACTCTGCAGATGCGCTCCCGGCGCGGGTACCCCATCGGGTTTGCGGATCACCAGGTCAAGTGTGTGTTTCTCGTCCTGTCCATCCAGGTTGACCATATGGAATTTCAGGAAACTGAAGCCTTCTTCGATGAACACTGTGGCCCTAAGCAGCGCGCCATCGCGAAGAACGGGATACACGCGCTGTTGTACATTTCCCCGGACGTAGATATTCACCACGAGCCGCGCTTCGTCCGTGGGCCTGATGAATGCATTTTCCGCACCGGTGTCGTAGGTGATGGTAATGGTCTCACCCCACCTCGGCTCGGCAGGCTCGATCGTGAGCGTCTGAGCTTGGGCGGAACCATTGCACAACACAAGAATGAGTGTAATTACATACCGACCGATTCCCGATTCTACCGCCATGTAGTGACTCCAGTCCCGGCGTGTGTTCGGATGACACTGGTCGGCTCATACCCATGAGCCTTCCCCAATGAGACGAACGCAAAGCCGAGTCTTACGAATAAAGTGTGAATTCGATGCTCAATCGATTTTATTGCCGGATAGATCAGCCTCTGCGCAGTTCATGGACTGGGCGTGTTGGTGTCACCTCCTCAAGCCTCGCACACCTCTACGCCGTCCACCTTCGCCCTCTTCCTCGCTGACGCCATCGGCTTCTTCGATGGTCATGTCACGGGGGCTCTCTCGCTGTTGGAGTTCCGCGGCGACTTTTTCCGTGGCCCGCATCACGCGCAGGATGTTGAGGCCGACGATCTTCTTGAGGTCTTCATCGGAGTAACCCCGTTTCATCAGCTCCACGAGCAGGTCGGGGTACTTGGAGACGTCCTCCAGGCCCACGGGCGTGCTGCCAATCCCGTCGAAGTCGCCCCCGATGCCGACGTGGTCGATGCCCGCGACTTTCCGAACATGGTCAATGTGGTCGGCGACATCGGACAGCGTCGCCTGGGGGGCGGGGTTTTCCTCGCGCCACTTCGCCAGAGCCTCCCGCATCGCGTCAACGTCGTCGGAATGCTCCTCGGATAGCTGCAATCGAACTTCACTGGCCTTGATGCCATGCAATCTCACATCCTCATTGAGGAATGAAGGCACGAAAGTGATCATGATGACCCCCCCATTTTCCTTGAGCCGCACGAGCACATCGTCCGGGGCGTTGCGATTGTGGCCACACACCGCCTTGGCCGAGGAGTGTGAATAGATGACGGGGGCGCGGGTCACGTTCAGCGTGTCGTGCATCGTCTGGGGCGAGACGTGGGAGACGTCCACAAGCATGCCCATGCGGTTCATCTCCTTGACGACTTCCTCGCCGAACTTGGTCAGTCCGTCGTGCCGATGGTCGTCGGTCCCCGAATCGGCCCAGTCGAGCCCCGTGGAATGGGTCAGCGTCATATACCGGGCCCCGAGGGCATAAAGGGCGCGAAGTGACGCGAGGGAATTGTCCATTGAATGGCCACCCTCCATGCCGATCATGGAGGCGATCTTGCCCTCGCCATGAATGCACACTACGTCGTCGGCCGTCAGGGCGAGTTCAAAGACGTCGGGATACTTGTCGATCATGCGAAGGGTGACGTCGATCTGCCTGATGACCTTGCGGACGTCACCCGCTTCCCCACCCGGGACCCGGATGGGTATGTAAACCGACCAGAACTGTCCGCCCACGCCACCCTGGCGCAGACGCTGGATGTCGGTGTGCATGTTCAGGTCGGTCGTGTCGTAGAGATCCAGCTCATCGACGTGGTTGTTGACATGCCTGAGATACTTGCCGGGCGTGTCGTTGTGACCATCGATGAGGGGGACTTCCTTGAGGATCTTCATGGCGCGATCATGGAGCGCCTCGTCAGACTGCGCGAACGTCGCCTGGCTCAGCCCCAATGCAATCAGCCCCATAACAAAGATATTCCGTCCACGCATGACCGTATCTCCACTCATAGATCTTTTGGATTGATTCTTCCGCACCTCGTCATCGTCGATGACGAGTTTGCACAGTGTAGCGAACGCTCATCAGCACGGTGGAGGCGGCCAATCCGGAAACGATCACTTGACGCCCCGCGTGGAGATATGCGTCTTCCCCGTCACGAACCTCGCCTTTCCACTGTTTCGTATTCTCAGCCCGACCCATCGAAGTCGATCAAAGTCGAATGTCCGTTGCGCCTGGAGCAGGCAGACCAGCAAATTCCGCTCGAGATGCCCCTCAAACACGATTGACTTGTTTCGCATCACCTTGACCGGCTCATCCCACTCGATCATGTCATCCCCGATCCAGAGGGTCATCTCCCCCACATGACGTTGGGAGATGCGAATCGTCTGGCCCTCGATCTCGCCTTGCAATTCACCCAATCGCGATTGAACTTCTCGGCCCAAGGCCATGCCAAAATCCTCATCCGGACGCAACTGTATGGGCATGCTCTGGGGTGACCATGACTTCCCACGCCATCGATGCCCCTCCAGCCAATAGGCCTGGGCCTGATGCACATAGCGAAATTTCTGGAGGATCGAATGCGGCGCGATGGTGCGGGTGTGTCGAAACAAATCTTCGAGATCGGCCTGACGGGGAATGACGCCTCCGTGACCCGTGCCGGTTTGCTGAAAGTGCGTGATGTTGGTCAACCCCATGATCCGCGTCATGGGCCTGAGTCGAAAATTGTTCTGTTGCGTGATGGTCGCGCCCTGTTCCTGCCCTTCAAGACTCAACGTCGGAAGTTGATCATCCTCACCCCAACAATGCAGTATCGAAACGTGTTTCAGATTGGGCAGCATCGTCTCCCATAAGCCTTCGGCATAGGGAAGCACGCTATAGGAGCACGCGATGGGAATTGCCCCGGCAAAACGGTCAGGCATCAAAGTCGCCAAGGTCCAGGTGGTGTAGCCGCCCTTGGAGTATCCCGTGACGAAGACGCGATCGTTGTCGAGATGAAACGTTGTGCGCAGGGTTTGCAGAATCGCCTCATGCTCGATTGATGGAGGGCCTTCCTCACCCATGGCGGTCTGCCGATACTCGTTCGGGGCGACGATGATGTACTCGTCGATTCGATGTCCGAACGTGTTCAGGACGTACTGCAGAATGGCCCGATGCGAGCTTCCGGATCCATGCAAGGCGTAAAGCATGGGCCAGGATTCTGATGGATCATAGAGCTCCGGTACCCGGACCAGCACTTCGCGGCTCTGCCCATGATCGATGACGATGTCGAGCATCATCACGCCCGGCTCATGATGAGCGAACAAGGAGGCTCGATGCAACCATTCATTGAGACGACTCGGGTCATAGTCCTCGTCCCGCTCAATCTCGGCGACCATGGATTTTTTTGAATCGTAATCATCGACCAGAAAGAACCGCTCGATGGCCCTGACGATGGCCTTCTCATCTGCGAATGTGGAATCGGCGAGTCCCAGGCACAATGCGCACACGACCAAGATGGGTATTCGGTCTTTCATACGATGATTCTGCCACATCATGATATCGATGATTCAGGACGAATCCCTTCATTTGTCAATCTATGGGGGCAAGAAAAAGCCCGGCCGAAGCCGGGCCTGATGAATGACCATGTGAATCGAACGGGATCAGGGGCAAGGCCCCCACGCCGCCAGGAGGTCGAGCAGGTCATCGACATCGACGACACCATTGGGATCGGAATCACATCCGCCGCTGCTGCCCCAACTTGCGAGCAGATCGAGCAGATCTTCGACATCAACCGTGCCATCGACGAGCCCGCAATCCGAAGGACAGGATGAAGGACAGGTCGCATCGGGGTTGCACACGGTGCCTTCACCTTCCCAGGTGGCGGAGCCGATCGCAATGCACTCCCCTTCGGTGATGTCGTTGAGGCAGAAACCAGTGCTGAAGCAGCACGCGCCCTTGGGGATGCAAATCGAAGGATCTGAACAGTCCGTTCCAGCTCCCGCCCAGGAACCACCCGTGGCGAGGCAGTTGCCTTCGGTCAGAAGTTGCCCGAAGCAACTGCCGCCGATGCAACAGGCACCCACGGGATCACAGAGCTCGACGGTGCAGAAGGTGTTATTGCCGTTGTACGTTCCACCGAGGTTCAGGCATTCAGGGGCGTTGACTTCCGTACAGGTCTTGTCAGGCAGGCAGCAGGCTCCGGAGGAGGTCAAGCCACAGGGATCATCGACTGCACAATCGGTGTTGGGCCCGAGCCACGTGCCGGAGAATGTAATTTCACACTCGTCCTTTTCGAGATTGACGCATTGGGTACCCACGCAGCAGGCGCCGACCAGGACCGGACAGGGTGGGCCGCACTCCGTGCCGATACCGCTGAACAGACCCAATTGCGAAGCACAATCCTGACCGGATGTGAGGATGCAAGTCTGATCGGGGAGACAGCAGGCGCCGTCCGCGGAACCGCATTCCACGATGGCGCGGATGATGAAGTCGCCGCACATGCCTTCGCCGCACACATCGCGGTTGGGTGACACTGCGTTGCGACTGGCTTCGCAGAAACTGTTGTCATGGGGGATGGTCGGCATGGCCCTACAATCCGCCCCTGGTGAGCATGGTGGCAATGTCGGGATCAATGGAATGCATCCCGTCACGGCATCATCGCCCGAGCAGAAATTGTTGAAGAATTCAAATGACACCACGAAATTCTGACCGGCACTCACGGGTACCCTCATCGGGACTTGATTGTTTTCGTCGACAAAGGCGAATTCATTGATGCCGCCATCGATCAAGGCCGGCCCGATCAAGTTAATCGGATCCCCGTTCACGTCGGTCAAAAAAGTGTTCCCGCGAATGGGAAAGTCGTTGGGCCAATTGGGGGCATCGTAAATCGCCAATACATTTTCGATCGTCTGTCCAAATCCCCCGTTGGGCGATTGCCAGAAGATGTGAATCGCAACAATGAACCCATCACAAGGAGCCGTCAGCCAGACATTGGCTTCTTCATTTCCGTTGAACCAACCCTCGAAGGCATATTCGACTAATTCGCCGTCCGTCAGGCAGGCGTCGAGCGAATCATTCTTGACGACGACACAGGTCTGGCAACCAATCAAGTGCGAAGCAGCCGTGCATGCGACCTCCGTGGGATCACCCGGAGGTGACGAGCCACACAACTGAGCCTCGACCTTCGACGATCCGGCGGTGCAGATCGCCAAGAACAGCAGTCCGGCTCCACTTGCATGTCCAAACGAAGAATTATTCCACTTCATGATGCTCTCCCAAGATCAATTCACGTGGCCTATATCTCGTATCATCCGTTCCGATAAGGATTTCCGATGACACATGACCGACTGTTAGCGTCACGTACGTATTGTGAACAAATGACGGTTAATGTCCAATAAAAAACCCAGGATTTTATGGCATAACACGTTCGCATGAATAGAGTTACAGCATAGTTTGCATACAGCAACACACCGAACACATTCCGTACTCAGAATCAGAAATCCCATGATATCAGGACTTTTTGGACCGATTCTCGCGTCCTGACCAGACGCAAGAGATCCCATATTCGCTGCTCAGGTGAGCTTTGAAATATTTTCGACAATATGCGACAGGATCGCTTCGGGTTCGACCATTCGCCCCACGCCGACCGTCCGGCAGGCCTGCCAGCCTGACTCCGGATCCAAGATGACGTAACCGTCGTTTCGCAATTGATCGAGGTTCCGTTGGGTGGAAGGCTGCTGGTACATCGTTTCGTTCATCGATGGGGCCAGGATGATCGGCTGTCGTTTCAGGTCCAGCGCTGAGGCAATCAGACAGACCACATCGTTGGCGTGACCATGCGCCAGACGGGCCAGCATATCCATCGTGCAAGGCGCAATGATCATCAGATCAGCGGCTCGAGCCAACGCGATGTGCTGTGGATCCTGCGATTCGATATGCGACCATTGATTGGTGTAGACGGGGCGCCCCGAAAGGGCCTGAAACGTCAAGGGCGTGACGAATTTCGTCGCGGCCTCGGTCATGAGAACCGTCACTTCAGCCCCGGCTTGCGTCAATCGGCTGACCAGGGTTGCCATCTTGTAACACGCGATACCGCCGCTGAGTCCGATCAGGATTCGACGTGAGTTCAGGACCTTGGAGTTGTCGGGTGAATCAGTCACGGCAGTTGTGAACGCACCCCAGGCTTCGGAATTCGAAACGCCCGGTCACTTGATCGGCGGCACATTGTCGGCAGGATCAAATTCAGGAGTAATCTTGTCCTGAAGGATCTCTTCGATGATCAGTTCGAGATCAGTGCGTCCCTGACGCTCGACCAGAGGCCTGGCACCTTCCACGATCAGTTCTCTCAGGCGACGTTGAATGAGTGCGGTTAGCTTGAACCGGCCGCCCAACTTATTGACAATATCATCGCTTTTGAGAGCTTCAATCATGACGTGGTTTGTCCTCGTGTCGCGGAACCAATACCCAGCGGTCCAATGAGGCCGCTTTGGGGGCAATTGCGTAGTATAGTCATGGACTGAACTGGGGTCGAGCCATTCAATCATGGATATCAAGCCAAAATGGCGGATTTTCACCCTGAGAATGCATCGAAGACGCCAAATCGTGGTCACGCTCGCCGGGGCGGACTGATTCTTCTTCGATTGACGTGTCTGCTGAGCATTCTTCTCTTCATTGGCTGGGCAACTGGTTGCATGGAACGATTATTTTACGTCCCGACCTCTGGCAACACCCCACTCCCGTTGGAGTTTCCCGACGCTGAATCTGTGTGGTTCACTTCCGAGGATGGGACGAAGCTGCATGGCTGGTTCATCCCGGGAGAGCACGTCGAGAACGATCCCATTCCCTCGATCCTTCACGTGCATGGCAATGCCGGGAATATCACCTCGCATTATGGTTTCACGGAGTACCTCCCGGGAGCCGGTTTCAACGTGTTCATCTTCGACTATCGGGGCTATGGCCAGAGTGAGGGGAAGGCTCGAAATCGCGTGGACCTGATCGCCGACACGGACGCCGCCTTGGAGGCAATGCTCCAACGCAAGGATGTCGATCCCGAGCGTGTCGGCCTGTATGGCCAATCGCTGGGGGGAGCGATCGGCCTGAACGTGATGGCCAGTCGACTGGAGATCAAGGCCGGCGTCTTTGAATCTTCATTCGCGAGTTGGCGCGATATTGCGGCGGAAGTCCTGGGGGGAGAAAAGCCCGGCTTCATCGCCAAGGGACTGGCCAGCCTCTTGATCAACGATGACCATCGGCCGATCGATGCCGCAGCCTTGATCGATCGCCCCCTGCTCTTCCTGCATGGCACTTCGGATTCGATCATTCCCCACGCACATGGCGTTCGGTTGGCCGAAGCGGCGGCGGACAAGGCCACATTGCAATCACTCCCGGGAGGCGATCACAACAGCTTGCGCTGGACACACCCCGAAGTGGACCAACTCATCATCGATTTCTTTCGGAATCATCTGGGCAAATCCAATGATTCGCTTCTTGTCGATTGAGCATGGTGGCCCTTGGGCTACACTCTTTGCTTGTATTGCAGGATCCCCCCTCCCGATGGACACAAAGTCCTCATCATCAACGCGTCCAATTCTGAAGTCTCGACTTCATGCCTTGCGCCTCAAGCTCGGATTCGAGCAGGACTGGTACATGCTGCTCGTCGCCGGTCTCATCGGCCTGGTCATGAGCGGCGTGGCGATCCTCTTCATCTTTCCCCTCCGCTTCATCGAACACTGGACGGGTCAGGCGGATCGATCGCTGATGCTCTGGCTCGTGCCCACGGTCCCGATCCTCGGCGCGATCCTGGCGGGTCTGGTGCATTACATCATCCCCGGGCATGGCGAAGGCCCCGGCGTGACCAAGGTCATGTTCGCGGTGCATCGCAAAAAGTCGAGAATCCCGGCGAGCATCGGTCTTCGAAAATGGCTCGCCTCCACCCTGACCATCGGATCGGGAGGGTCGGCCGGGGCGGAAGGTCCCATTGTCACCATCGGGTCGGTCATCGGCTCAACGATCGGCCGGCTCCTTCATGCCAATCCTCAGAGCACGAGCACACTGCTGGGTTGTGGAGCCGCCGCAGGACTTGCCGCGGTCTTCAACGCCCCCATCGCGGGAGTGTTTTTCGTTCTGGAAATCATTCTGCGTGATTTTTCCATCCGCACGCTCACCCCGATCGTCGTGGCCAGCGTCATCGCCACCGCGTTCACCCAGTCAGTGCTGGGCAATGAAACGCTGTTCGCCACCAGCGCCACGCTCAGTGTGGAGCCATTCACCTGGCGCGAGATCCCCAACTACCTGATCCTCGGGGCCATCTGTGGCCTTACGGCGGTCGCGTTCATCAAAGGGTTTTATTCGACGGAAAAAGCCTTTTCCCGCCTGAAGGTTCATCCGATTCTGCGCCCCGCGATCGGCGCCACGTTGCTCGGGATCCTGGGACTGCTCTACCTGGTCTTGATCAATCCGGACAATTCCCTTCCCGGGTTCTATGGCAACGGGTATCCCGTCATCATTCAACTCCTCGACCCGGAGCATTACTTCACCGACTCCAGTTTGACGGCGCTCAAGCCTGCCTTGGCTTTTCTGGGGGTCCTGGTTCTTCTGGGTGTACTCAAGGGCCTGTGCACGTGTCTTACGCTCGGCTCGGGAGGAGCCGGAGGCATGTTCGCTCCCTCGCTGCTCATCGGCGCCAGCGTGGGCGGCTCCTTCGGCTATATCGTCAACACGCTGGAATGGGCTCCTTCAGCGAGCCCGGCCCACTATGCACTGGTGGGCATGGCGGCCTTCGTCGCTTCGACGACCCATGCACCCTTGACTGCGATCCTGATCGTGTACGAAATCACGCGCAGCCACGAAGTCATCCTGCCCTTGATGCTGGCCGCGGTGATCAGCACCATCGTGGCCAGGCTGCTCTATCGCGAGAGCATCTACACGGTGAAGCTCACGGATCAAGGCGTCCGGATTGGTGCGATGAGCGACCTGACCATCCTCCATCGCCTGTCGGTTCAGGATGTGAATCTGGATCCGGCGGTCAGTGTGCATGTCAATGATTCCGCCGAATCGTTGCTCGAACTCAGCGAACGTCACCATGTGGGCGACTTCGTGGTCGTTGACGACGACAAGCACTACGTCGGGATGGTGATCTACAGCGATCTTCGCGAGGCATTGGTCTATCGCGAAGCGATCCCGCTTCTTCAAGTCAGCGAATTGATGCGTGAGGATCTCCCGACCGTGACCCCTGAAGAATTGCTGGATCAGGTCATGGACAAGTTCTCTCGCTACGACGTCCATAGCTTGACCGTATTGAGCGACCCGAAAAGCGGCGCCATCAGCGGACTCATTTCCCGTTCCAAGCTCATGCGTCTCTACCAGAACGAGTTGGACAAGGATTGACTCGTCATGGCCGACGATCCGACTCCATCGCCAGTTGATCACCTAAAGTCGTATGGCTTCCCCCGATCATTGAGGCTGACGGAAAAGACCCTATTCCTCGAAGTCTACGACAGAAGGCGGAAGGTCCATGCCGGGCCATTGGTTGTCTACGGCAAGCCAAACGGAGGCCCCCATCCCCGACTCGGCATGTCCATCGGACGAAAAGTCGGGGGTGCCGTCCGACGCAATCGAATCAGACGCCTTGTGCGCGAATCATTTCGCCTGATGCAACATGATCTACCCAAGGGCTATGATTTCGTGATCAACGTTCGTCCTCACGAACCATTCGAGTTGGCTGAGTACCAAAGGCTGCTGGCTCGTGCGGCTCGACAGCTTCATCAATCATGGACCAGGAAACCCGAACCCGACAACACGAATCCGCCGGTCCCCCTCGACTGAAAGCGAGCCTGCCGGCCCAGCCCATGATTCTGTTGGTGCGTCTGTATCAAGTCACGCTGCGTCCGGTGATGGGCGGACAATGCCGCTTTGAACCCACCTGCTCCTGTTATGCCATCGAGGCCCTGACGACCCATGGACTTTTCCGGGGATCGTGGCTGATGATCAGACGACTGCTGCGCTGCCATCCCTGGGGTGGGCTTGGCTATGATCCCGTCCCCCCGAAGTCCCCCACCTCAACGACCACGGAGAAATCCACCTGATGTCGATGCCCCCCGCCATTTTCGCCTGTGGCCGAAACTACGCCGACCATGCCAAGGAAATGTCAAGCGACTTGCCTGAGCGCCCTCTCATCTTCATGAAGAATCCCGCTTCGGTCATCGCCAATGGTGAATCGATCCTGCTCCCCCCGATCTGCGACTTCCACGGACCACAGGTGGACTTCGAAGGCGAATTGGCGGTCATCATCGGGCGCGACTGTCGCGATGTGAATGACTCCGATGCCTTGGACTTCGTTTCAGGGTATGCCATCGCCAACGATGTCAGCGCACGCTGGTGGCAAAAGCATGGCTCGGGAGGCCAGTTCATCAGGGGCAAGAGCTTCGACACGTTTTGTCCGATGAGCGAGCCCGTCCCCGCCGATCGAATCGACGATCCACAAGGCTTGCGACTAGTCACCACGCTGAATGGCGAGATCATGCAGGATTCAAACACAAGTTACATGATCTTCCCCGTGGCCACGCTGGTGGCTGAACTCAGCCAAGGGATGACGCTGTTGGCCGGCACTGTCTTGCTGACGGGTACGCCCGGCGGCGTCGGGTCGGTTCGCACACCGCCTCGCTTTCTGCAGGAAGGCGATGTCATCGAAATCACCATCGACGAACTGGGCACACTCTCGAATCCCGTGCGTCGGGGAACGTCGTAATACGCCAGTATCAGTTTCCGCTGCGTCGGATCTCGTCGCGTCCACGATTCTGATTTTCAGCATTCTGCCGCTGGCGTTCCTGCGCCATGAGTTGGCGGTATTCCTCAAGCCTCGGAGGGGGAGGGAACATCTCGTCGTAGGAAAATCGCTGCGACAAGGCGTTCTGCTTGAATTGCTCCTCAAGATAGGGCTTGATCCGATCGTACATGCGTGGCCTGAGTTGCTCGTTGAATTGATCGACCTTGGACCAGATCACGGCCCGCTCTCGAATCTCCAGCGTCGGGTCGGTCATGATCTGCTCGAATGCGACGGAGGCGCTCTGTTCGAGTTGGCCGATGAGATCCTTCATTCGGCCGCTGCCGAACTTGGTGACGTAGTTGTTACTCTCGTTGCCCTTGAAGAACTGGGTGACGTCCGAGGCGAACTTCATCGCATCGTCCCAGATCTCCCTGTTGTCGCGCCCCACGCCGACTCGGAATGCGTAACGCAACGAGGCGGCGACTTCGCTCGGGGCCAGGAAGGGTTGATCTTCGTAGTGACCACGAGTCTGTTCGCGAACGAAGACATCCAGGTCTCGCGCGTACTTGTTGTTCTTGATGCGGGCTCCACGTCCAAAGAGCGAATCGAGCCGGGCGTAGAGTTT
The DNA here is from genome assembly GCA_027295365.1 of Planctomycetota bacterium. Lineage (GTDB taxonomy): Bacteria > Planctomycetota > Phycisphaerae > Phycisphaerales > SM1A02 > JADFSH01. Next base: position 9,674 of record JAPULD010000543.1, on the reverse strand, counting down.
CTTGGCCTTTTCATGTTCACCCGCCCGATACCATTCGCGCACCGCGTAACTGAGGAAGTTCTCGATGAACCCGATGAAGCTCTCGCCACCCCCGCCCCTCGTGTCGTTGTACTTGATGTACAGTCGCTCGAAGGTCTTGTCGATGGTGTCGATCCAGCGTGGCTCGGGAAAACGTCCCGGTAACTGATTCGAAAAGGGATCGTAGCTGATGCGTCCCGATCGGGCCAAACCCTGCATGGCTTGCGCCACGAGACGATCCGTGTTCAGACTGTGATAGACGTCTTCCTCGCGGACTCGACCCTCGCCCTTCTTCGATCCGAGCCATGCCCAATAGAGCGCGTGGGCCTGAGGGTGTCGCCAGTCAATGGGTCCCAGGTCCCGCGTCAGCTCGTACATGATCTGGGGATCCATGTTGTATTCATCCTTGAGTATCTTCTTGCGAAGGTAGTTCATGAGGATGTTGCCCTGCTTCTGATGATCGAGATTCGTAACGATCTCCTCGAAGGCGGCGAAAATCGGCGCCTGCTCGAGAATCTGCTTGTCCCAGCCCAGAATTTTGGCATACCCGGATTGATCACGCAGTGCCCGCCATTCAGAAAAGAACGTCAGGAATCGCTTGTTGAGTTTAAAGCGTTCACCATTGCCGTACTTGCTGAGTTCCTCCTCAAGCAGCGCGACTAGTTCCTTGGTGCCGGGAACACGACGCTCCGCTTCCGAAAGCGAATCGGGCGCTTCGGCGATCTGCTGGATCCATGCAATTCGCGCCTGGTAGTCGATGGGAGGCGGCCCGAGCAGGTTATGCCATTCCTTGCAGAGCTGGGTCTTGTAATACAGGTGGGCATCATCTGCATTGTTCTCAAGCTTGTGCGCAAACCAGAATGCCAGCTCCTTATAGAGCAGCATCGTGTTGGGGTTGTAGCGAATCCCCTCGTTTCGAACGAGCCGAATCCCGGCATTCACCCATTCCCATCGCTCTTCCTCGGTGTTGGTGGCGACGGAAATGTTGTAGGCCATGTTGTGGCCATGAAAAGCCCAGACCTGAGCGAACCGGGGTTGAAGCTTGGTGATGAGTTCAGCGTCGGCCATGACCTCGAAGAAGAGGCCTTCCTCCTGCATGATATGGACTTTCATCCACAGAATATCGACGACGATCCCGCGCAGGGCGCCGATCGCCGTCCCGATGGCCACCCAGGGCGGAGCCCCATCGACCGCAATATTCGTATAGCGCAGTACATGTTCCTCGGAGTCCTTGAGGATCGAGGGCAGGATGAAACCCGTCGCTGACGCACTGATCACCAGAACAAAGACGGAAATGAGTTGAATGATTCGATCATGAGCCATCGATCCGCTCCATCAGTCGGGTGACCTGGTCCAGGGTGCACCCTGCTTCATTATCCATTTCCACTGTAAATGGCGAGTTGGCGATTGCGAATGACGAGATAGCCGATCACCATCGAAATACAGGACCAGGCGACACCGAGACGCAAGAAGCCGGTGAAGACACTCCACCATGAGATGAGTTCACCGGCCACAAGACTCCGGGTCGGTTTGTATTCGCCAAATCCACGGACCAGGTACACGATGCCATAGGCAAGGCTGTGGACGCTCCAGGTGAAGATCCACCGTATCTTGGCCCCGATCTCGCCCGCGGGAATCTGACCCCAACTGTCGATGGTGAACGTCGCCAGCGAATCGCTGACGAAGGGGGCCAGGAGACCAGCCAGGAAGATCGTGAATGACGACAGGCACGCCACGGGAAAACTCAGGAACGTGGCGCAACAGATGCCCAGCGCCGAAAGGAACGAGAGCTTGAACCACATGACGAGGATCGCCCGGAAGAAGTTGCCTTCAAAATTCGCCACCTTATAGAGAATGTCCAGGCCATCGTCTTCGAAATTCAGGGCGCCCGCCGAGGGGACATCCCTCGTGGTCGAGTAGGCGTTATAGATATCGAGCTTGAGCGTGCCATCCTCACGGATGAGATCCGTCCCGATGGGAAAGACGTGAGTCTGGGTGGGTACGTAATTACGAATACGAGCCGACGCGGGGTCGTCATTGAACTGGAAGACCGCCGTGAACACATCATGTTCGCTGTTTTCCATGATGAAAAAGCGATACCGAAGCGTCAACGATGATTGCAATTGCTTCGCTTTGGAAAGCCCGGAGAATATGTACGACTTGCTCATCAAAGCCGGAACGGTGCGCTGCCCGGTTCGATTGTTGGTCTGGAGTTCGCTTCGAATCGCCCGACGAACCGACATCGGGATGTCCTCCATGATGGACAACTCACTGTCCTGAGCGATGATCGCCTCTTCTCGAATGATCAACTGCTCCGGGGTCAGCGTCACATAGTCGGGCTTCATGGCGACACGAGCCGTCAAGACCTGATCGCGCACGGCCAGCGCATCCAGCTGGCCTTCGATCCCCGGGGCCACGGGCTGGATGCGAAGGTACTGGATGAACGTGAACGTCGAGAGCCCGGCCACGATGAGGATGATGAGGTTCAGCGTCATGACCCCCAGCCACTTGCCGACAAGGTAGCTGAGTCGATTCATGGGCTTGGTCATGAGTTGCCAGATCTGGCGATCACGGATCTCGAACGCGATCGAGGCGCAGGACAGGAAGATTGTCAGAAGGGCCGTGATCGCGAACGTGAGCATGAAGCTTCGACTGATGAACGTCTGCACTTGGAACCGAAGGGGCGAGTCTGGATCCAGGTGCAAGGGCAAGAGCGGCAGGATCACCAGCAGCAATATGATGAACACCAGCGACAGCTTCGTGCGCGAAGCTTCTTTCATCAGGGTATGGGCGACCGCGAGGACCTGGTTCGGCCGGCTATAGAGAATCATCACAAGATTCGTCAGCAATATGAACGTGAACGTGAAGAGCCCGAGCCCCCCGATGTAGAGCATGACATGCTCATTGGCCAGGAACATCGGCCAATTGACAATCGGAATATCGCCAAGAGTTGCCTGGAATGACTTGTAGAACCAGCCGATGCCGAGCGGAATGCCCATGAGCACGAGCGTCATGAATAATGGCACGCTCGCGTTCAACCAGATCACCATCAACAGCCATGTGCTGGTCACGATCGTCAGCATCCAGGTCGTATCGGGCTGCTCAAGGAGCCATTCCGGAGCCCACGTCGGCCTCAGATCCAGGAGCAGCAAACGTGTGACGTAGCCGGGCGAACCGATATCCCCTTCCGGCGTGAAGATGTGCTCAGGCCGATCCTTGATCAACGCGCTGGAGTATGTGTACCCCTCGACGTTCATCTCGCCATCATTGAAGAGGCGAACCGCGTGCTCGTCGCCTCGGTTGATGTTCTGGCTGGTCAGCGCGGGCTCAAGGATGTTGCGATGGTGACTGAGTGCGTAGCTGGACCGGAGGAGCGTGCCGAACACGATGGCACACGCGACGATGGCGATGACGCTCAACGCCACTCGATAGGAGAGTCGCTGTTGAAGAAGATTAAGCTTGACGTAGAGATTGCGAAGAAAAATCATGGCGTCTTTCGGCTCGTTCAGCGATCCTCTTCGTCCTGAGATTCATTGTCTTCCGTATCTTCGGTTCCAGACAATAGCGAATCGATCATCGAGACATCCACATCCTTGGGGGCTTCCGTGACGACCACGACTTCTTCCACCTGGGGTCGTTGGGGCTCCTCGACTTCCTTGACGAGTTCTGCCAGCACCTCATCCCGGGCTTGCTCCTCAGGAGCAGCCTTCTGGGTTTCCTCGACTTCGACCGCCTTGGCGACCCCTTCTGATTGCTGATCACTGACCAACGCATCGATCAGGGCATCGCCCTGGCCGACGGAATCACCGGCTTCCATCTGGAGGAACGCCGCGGTTTCACCGCCATGAACAGCGCCCGAAGTCTCGATCTGGTCCTTGCGAGCCTGCTCGACGATCTCCATGAACAGTTGTTCAAGACGCTGTTTTGGAGCCTCCACGCTTTCGATCGCGATGCCTTCGGATTTCTCCAGCAGATCCTCGATCTTGGCCAGGGTCTCGACACTCAGACGTGGCGTCCGGATGACGGTGCGCTCCGTATCGCGAAGTAATTCGTCGGCCGTCCCTTGGGCACGAATGCTCCCCCCGTAGAGCATGACCATGCGATCGCAGACGTCTTCGACGTCAGCCAGCAAGTGCGAGCTGAGAAGAACGGTCTTGCCACGTCGACTCAGTTCGATGATCAGGTCCTTCACCTGGCGCGTGCCGATAGGATCCAGTCCGGAGGTCGGTTCGTCGAGAATCAGGAATTCCGGATCATTGATCAACGCCTGAGCGAGGCCGATGCGTCGTGCCATGCCCTTGGAGAACTCGCCGATCGATCGGTGTGCCACCTGGGTCAGCCCCACCATGTCCAGCAGTTCGTCGGTGCGCCGCTTCCGGGTTTTTCGATCGAGACCGAAAAGCTTGCCGTAATAGTCGAGCGTTTCTCGCGAGTTCAGGAATCGGTAGAGATACGATTCCTCAGGCAGAAACCCGATGTGTTTCTTGACCATGACATCGGCCGGAGGGCGTCCGAAAACAGCCAGTCGCCCGCTGGTCTTGTGAAGCAAACCGAGGATCATTTTGATCGTCGTACTTTTGCCCGAACCGTTTGGTCCCAACAAGCCGAACACCTCGCCATGATTGATCTCGAAATCAATGTTGTCCACGGCGCGGGCCTTGGTCCGCATCCAGAAGTCCTTGAAGACCTTGGTCAGGCCGACGGCTTCGACGACGTATTCGGTTTTCTGATGTGATACCATTTATCGAACTCGTTACTAGTTATTCCTGGTAGTGCCTTGGCCCACTAACTTGCCATCCTTGATATTGATTTGGCGTCCCGGCGTCCCGATGGACATGTCCTCGGCTTGCTGAATAGTTCTAAACCCGGTGATGAGTCCATCCGTCCAACCAGCCTTGTTCTTCCGATCCAGCCTCAGATCCCGTCGTTCCTGGGCAATCTCGTCAAGTCCCGAAATCGAGATCGACATCGCGCCGATGGACGCGGGCACGGAAAACACTTCGGCGTCCGAACGACTCATGATGTGTGCGATCGTATTCATCCAGGGCTGGCGAATCGCGAGATCCGGATGTTGGCGATACGACTGCAGAAGACTCGCGAATCGCTTCGCTTCGTTCCCCAGGGTCGAGTCAACCTGTGACTGATACCGACGGGCTTCGCTGATGATCATGCTGGCTTCGCCTTCGGCATCGTTGTCGAGCCATTCGGTAATCGCTGCCAGGTGGGTGGCGGAGGCCTCCGCGTCGTTGAGATCCTCGGCAATCTCGTATTGATCGATCAGGTTGATGATTGATCTCCACCGGCGACCGGCTCGCTCATTGCGGGTGTGATCGGCATCAAGTTCGGCCTGGGTGATCGAACTCACCGAATTCACGCGTGTTTCCTGTAATTCATGGAAAGTATTCTGGATCCCGTACGGCGCGCGGGGTGGCTCGGGCAACGTCACTTGCGTAATTCGAATGCCGACCCCGATGTCATTCAGGGCCAGTTGCGTACTCAACAGAATCTGCTGACGAACTTCCTCGGTGATTTCCATGAGGTCCAGCAGCTTCATTTTCGCCACGGCGGTAATGGTCGCCCTTTCCGTGGCCCAACGGACGATGTCGTCAGCCTGCTCGATGGAAAGATTCTGGACGAACGTGACGGGATCGTCGATCCGATAGATCACCATGACGGCGACATGAACGATATCGCCTTCGGAGGTCAGCAGTTGTCCATCGACTCCCGGTTTATGCTCCTCCGTCGGACGGGCTTTCTCGATGTGCTCCTGGATGGTGTATCCGCGCACGCTGGAATTGGGCAAGAAGGTCGATGAGACATTCACCATTCGGTTTTCAGCCTCGAAGATGATGAATTCACTGACGGGATAGGGCCACCCGCTGTACTTCAACCCGCTCCCCAGGGCTTTGTCACCGTCATACGTGACGATCTTGCCCCATCGGGTCAGGACGCCGGAATACTTGTCGGGCACGGTGTCGATTCCCGATCCGAAAAACGCCACGATCAAGATGAGTATGACGATCTGCAGCACGCGGAAACTGAGACGCAAGGCGTCGGCCAACGATTGATTGGCCGGATCCATCGCATCACGGAGAGAGGATTCGCTACCGACTTCAGCCGTGACGACGAATTCAGCCGAGGCGGTTCGTCGTGGCGACTGAGGCTGATCGAGATTCTGCTCCTCAACCACGCTCGACTCCCCTTCCTCAGGCACGTGGATGTCATTCTTCGGGTCGTAAGATTCACTCATTGTCCGAACCCTTCTCTGCCAAAGCGGTTTCGATATCTTCCTGGCTCAGGTCGCCTTTGCTTTTCTCGGCACGATGGGCGGGATTGAGATTGTTCTGGCTGATGTCGTAGATCTTTTCGGGCATCGGAATGCCATTGACATTGACTTGGGCATTCTGGTCCGCCAGATGGAACGGCGCCACGTTTGTCTCGAGGATAAAGGTCGTGTTCTCGTTGAGAATCCTCTCCAGCGCATCGATCCACACCAGGAAGACCGCAAGATCCTCATCCTCACTCATATCATCAAGATATCGAGCCGCTCGTATGTCACCCTGGGCTCGAATCTCCTCGGCGCGTTGATTCGCGAACGCCATGATCTTCTCGATGTCGATGAGGGCTTCGGACTTGATCCGTTGCGCCTCGGCCTGGCCCTTGATTCGCTCGATCTGCGCGAGTTGCTTTCGCTCCGCGTTCATCCGGCTCACCACGGCCCGGGTGGTCTTTGCCGACAAGCTCATCTGGCGGAATCCGATGGTGACCGGCACCACGCCCTTTTCCAGAATGTTCTTCATCTCGTCTCGGATGTCCGACTCGGCCTGAGCGATCTTGCTGTCTGCGCCGATCAACTCATTGAATCGATAATTGCTGACGCCACGCGTGACGGCGGTGCGGAACTCGTTGCGAAGCGAGGCTTCCGCATCCTCGGTCGTGGCGTAGCTGTTGTAGAAGTCCAGGGGGCCATTGCCTTCCTCGTTGATCTTCCACAACATGAACGCACGGACCACGAGCTGCTGGCCATCGGCGGTCTGAATGGTTTCCAACGGGGTCTCGATCATCTGAAGACGCTTGTCCAGCGTGATGACGGAATTGATGGGCTTGGGCCACTTGAAGCCCAGCCCCGGCTCCGTGATGACACCATCCGTAGCCTTCCCGAATCGGGTCTTGATCCCCACTTCGTGGTACTTGATGGTAAACGTCATGCTGAACAGCAAGAGCGATGCGAGCAATACGAGACCAATGACGATAACGAAGGGCTTATTCATCCGGCACTTCTCCTTCTTCGAGCATGGCATCCTCGAAGTTCAGCATGGAGTTCAGCTGCTTGAGTTCGACGTTGATTTGAAAATCCTTGGGATCGATACCCACGACATATTTCCTGGCAAATTGCAATTTCTGGCTGAGCACTCGCATGATCTCACGTTGTCGATACAGACGTGGAGCGGCGCGATAAGCCGGAATCTGGCCTAAGGTTCGACTGGCCCGGGTCCGCGCCTGAAGCACTTTCACCCAGCGTTCGTTTTCCGCGTAGGCGATGTTCTGCGCGTTTTCTCCGCCCCCATCCAAGAGGAATTGCTCGACCTTCATACGCTGGGCGACTGTTTCGGGATCATCGAGCCCCTTCTCGATACGAAGCCGATCCCATTCGTCGATGCCTTCCAGCACCGGCGTGAGCATCGACTCGTCACCGACCTGTATGATCCGGCTGTACACCACTTCCATTCGGACCTCCGACAGTCGTTGTCGGCGTTCCTGGCTGGCCAGGCTGAGGTCAATGAAGGCGTTGTAGCTGCTGTCCATGGGACGCATGGTGGGAAAATTCACCGCCACGACTTCAATGCCGGCTTCATGCTTATCGAAGGACGCCTGGATCCGACGCTTGATCTCAAGGGGCAGGCTTTCCTGACCCAGCGCGAGTGCATCGTCCAGCGAACGACTCGCCAATTCATCATTTACGACCGCCAACGCCAACGACTTGAGCGTCAACTCTCGTTCATTGAGACGATTGCGTCGTTTGACGGTATCCGGTGCGAACTTGAGGTATTCACGAAGCCCTCCGTCATCCTTGATCCGGTATTCCAACGCGATCTCGCACTGGACGAGCGAATAAGAAATACCGATTTCATCGCTGAGAACTTCAACCTCGTCCGTTTCGAAGGCCTGTATTTCCTCAAGGAATTCATCCTGAATGTCAAGGCTTGACGCGCCGACGATGAAGGGGATGACTTCCTCATCGGTCTTCCCCTTCAGGGCGTCCTTCCAGAGGTCGAGTTCACGATCGTCGCCATTGGGATTGTCTCTCAAGGGGCGATGAAAGACGGTCCGCTGGGCCGTGAGCGGCAGCGTGCGAATGCGTCGTACGTCATGCACTTCCGCGGTTTCGATCGGCCAAGGCAATTTCCAGAGAATGCCCGCTTCATGAACTTTATCATCGACGATCGCACCACCCCGAAGCTTGACGGCTTGTTGATGGGGCTCGACGATCACCATGGTGTTGAGAAGGACCATGGCAACAAAACCGATGGCGATCAGCCAGACAAAGTTCCGCAACAGGAGCTGGTAACCCCAGGTACTGGTGACATCGAAGCCGAACTGGTAATTGACCGCCTCGTTGATCGACCTCACGAGATTGTCGGGAGCCGCCATCAGGCTGAGCATCTTCGAGTCGAAGGCGGGACGTGGCGTCTCTCCCGGGATCCGGGGGCGATACAGGTTCAGGATGAAGTTCAGGACGATCTCGATGGCCAGCACGATCATGAAGATCGGGATGGCGTACCCGATCCCGATCATGACCGATTCGTTTTCGAAGAACCGGAACCCGATGCCGATCGCGATGAGCAGGCACAACAATGATGTGCCCACCATGAAGGCGGCGCCACCGCGAAGATTCTGCCACGCCGGCTGCCTGGACATTCCCGCGATGAATCGAGAGAAGATGAAGGCCGCGACCGAAGCGCCGAGGCAGAGCGAGATACCCCACCCCCGGTTGGCGGTGGTCAGGAAATCAGTGGCCAGATCGGAATCAGGCAGGTTCCGGGCCTGCATGAAGCTGAGCATGTACCAGGCAAAGAGCCCCAACATCATGGCCAGCCCGAGGCTGATGATGGGCATCAGCCACTTGTACATCATGCCCAGACGACGAGCGGCAACCCGCATTTCGTCATTGTCCTCAGCGAACATGGACCTGACGCCTTCGCCACGGCTGGACGCCAGCTCATCCTCTTCAAGCGATTCAAGCTTCTCGAGCTTGTGCTGATAGAAGATGACCATGAGGGCCAGCCAGACGATCACCCCCAAAAGGGTGTACATCGCCCCGAACTTGAGGGTTGTGTCCTTGAGGATCAGCCCGAAGATCAGGAGTATCAGCCCGATGACGATCTGGAGCAGCAGGCCGAAGGAGGCCACTCGGGTCGCCCGCTGGTACGCAAAATGATCAATTCTCATAATGTGCTCGGCGGAATCAGAAGAGATGTGGCACGCAGGAAAGAGGTATTCTCATGGATCTCGATGCGATGCTGTAAGGTATTGAACTTCAACAAATTAGAGCTTGAAATTGCATCAAGAAACTGCCTGAGAGTCAAAGATCGCAACGTGCGGGCCGATCGTTGCGAACCTCGAATGGTTGCATTACGTAGCATCCACCACTCAAG
>JAPULD010000542.1 GCA_027295365.1 Planctomycetota bacterium | reverse complement strand
CCTTCCTGCTGAGGCCCTTGCCATTCGAGCAACCCGACCAGCTGGTCCATGTCTGGCGTACCCATCAACTCCGGGAAAGCGAGACGGATCGTTTGTCGATGCTCGACTTCAAGGATTTCAAGGACCAGAGCACGACGCTGGACGATCTCGGGGCGTATTACTATGGCAGCGACATCATCACCGGGGCGGGAGATCCGCTGCGGGTGCAGGTGACGAGCGTCACCAGCAATCTTCTGGGATTGTTGGGAGTTCAACCGCAAGCGGGGAGAACGTTCAACGAGGATGACTCAGTCTCCGGAAACGACAAGGTGATCCTCCTCAATCATCGTTTCTGGGTAAGGCACAAGCAAAGCGATCCCAACGTGTGCGGAAGCGCCATCACGCTCGATGGCGTGGAGCACACCATCGTGGGCATCATGCCCGAGACGTTCGAGTTTCCTCTGAAGGCCACCATGCTGTGGAAACCCCTTCCGATGGATGGGGCGGATCAAGTTCGCGAGGCGAGCGGCCCCTTGCTCGTGGTGGGACGCCTTAAGAACGGGGTCACGATCGACGAGGCGCAGACGGAACTGGCCTTGATCGGGAAGAGGCTGGAAGAAGCGCATCCCGAGGTACTGGCCGGGATGGGCGTCAACATCGTCCCCCTGCGCGAGGCGATGGTTTTCTTTTACGACCTGCTCAAGCTCATGTTCCTGGCGATGTTGATTGCCACGGGATTCGTGACGCTGATCGTGTGCGCCAACGTCGGCAACCTGTTGCTGGCCCGAGGTATGGGCAAGTCACATGAGCTGGCCATCCGTGCCGCCCTCGGGGCGGGGCGTTGGCGTATCGTCAGGCACCTGTTCACCGAAAGTCTTTGCCTGGCGTTGCTCGGAGGTGGAGCCGGGGTGATCTTGGCCTATTGGGGCGTCAAATTCATCGGGCCCGCCATTCCAGAGGATCTCTATCGGGCGGGTTCGATCTCCGTCGATGGTCCGGTTCTGCTCTTCACCCTCGGGGCGTCGCTGCTGGTCGCCATCCTGTTCGGGCTCGTCCCCGCGCTGGCGTCGAGTCGGATCGACTTGAATCAGACGCTTCGGGCGGGTGGACGCAGCAACAGCGGCAACCGGCGCACCCAACGGATGCACAGCACGTTGGTGGTCTCCGAAATCGCTCTGGCCATGGTGCTTGTGGTGGGGTCGGTTCTCATGGTCCGATCGTTTGTCAAGATGCAGGACGTCAAGCCCGGGTTCAACCCGGATCAAATGCTCACGGCCGAAATGATCCTCCCTCGAAAAGAATACGAAACGCGGGAAAGCTGGAACAACTTCTACGACGATGCGTTGCGCCGACTCGAAGCGTTGCCTCAGGTGACCAGCGCCGCGGCGGTCTATCCGCTTCCCATGAACTTCGAAAGCTTTGATCAGTCCTTCATTCCCGAGGATCGTCCGTTTTCCTCGCGGGAAGATGCCAAGTCGTCCGCGGTGTTCTGGGTAACGCCCGGTTTCTTCCGCACGATGGAAATCCCGGTGCAATACGGACGACCCTTCAATGAGTTTGACGACTCCGACAGCGAACCGGTGGTGGTCGTCAATGAATTTCTGGCGCAACGGTACTGGCCCGACGAGAATCCCGTGGGTCGGCGTTTGCGTCTGAACCCGGGTGAGGACGATGAAAAACTCGTGACGGTCATCGGCGTCGCGGGCGACATCAAGCATTTTCTCATGACCGACAAGCCCACGGCGCAGATCTTCAAGCCTCAATCGCAAGTGGCCAGGAATCGTCGATTCTTACTGTTGCGCACGGACGGAGATCCCTTGCAACAGGTTCAGGCGATGCGGGGCGAGATCGCTTCGATCGATCCCGGGCTGCCCATCACCGAGATCCGGAGCATGCGCGAAGTGGTTGACCAATCGTTGGCCATGTGGGGCGGGGCCGCCTCGACGTTTGGCGGTTTGGGAATCGGTGCGTTGATCCTGGCGGCGATCGGGCTTTACAGTCTCATCGCGTATTCGATTGGCCAGCGTCTCAATGAACTGGGCATTCGCATCGCGCTCGGGGCGAAAAGGAACGACATCCTGATGTTGGTGATGCGAAGAGGGCTTTGGCTGGCCGGGCTTGGTGTGACCATCGGGACGGTGGGAGCCTTCTTTCTCAGCCAACTGCTCGGGATGATGCTCTTTGAAATCAATGCCGGAGATCCGGTCACGTTCGTGATGACGGCCTCCATACTGATCGTTACGGCTCTCGTGGCTTGTTTCCTGCCGGCTTTGAAGGCGACCCGGGTTGATCCGATGGTCGCATTGCGAAACGAATAACGAGCAATATCAAGAAAATAATTCCATAAACCATTGATGTTATAGGACTAAGAACTTTCGAAGGGAATTTCTTTTTGAATCGGTGCAATTTTTTACTACTTTGGTAGTACTACTCGATAAGAGATATCAAAGTCATTCGAGGATGCACGATGAGTTCAAAGCACCGACTTGGCGATTTACAACTGGCGATCATGAAGATCCTCTGGCAGAAGCACAAGGCAACCGTCAACGATGTGCACCAGACGTTGTTGCCTCAAAGAGGGCTCGCCCCGACCACCATCGCCACCATGCTCAAGAAGATGGAAGACAAGGGCGTCGTCAAGCACGACGTCGAGGGAAGGCAATTCATCTATCGACCCGCGGTGAAGGAAGAAGACGTCACGAGGACCATGGTGGGGGAGCTTGTCGATCGACTCTACGAAGGCGATGCGTTGGCGATGGTCAGTCATCTGCTGAGCGATCGGGACTTTGATGAAAGTGAACTCAAGCGTCTGAAGAGCATGATCGCCCAACACGATGAGGCAAGGAGAGGGCATGATGATCGCTGATACCCTTTTCACCGATGGGCTCAACTGGATTCTCACGTACTTGCTGCACAGCACGATCCTGCTCAGCGGTGCGTGGCTTGTCGTCAGTCTGATATCTTCGCGATACGACGCGATTCGAGAGTCGCTGTTGCGATTCGCCCTCATCGGGGGCCTCTTCACGGCGAGCGTTCAGGTCGTTCTGAACCCATCGTCATGGGCGTCCCGATACGACCTGCCATCGGCATTGCAGATAGACATCGCATCCTGGCTGGCCCAGGGCGTGATTTCACTTTCAACAACGG
>JAPULD010000541.1 GCA_027295365.1 Planctomycetota bacterium | reverse complement strand
ACCAAAGAGAAAATGTGGCGGATGAAGTGGATCGACGCCTTGACGGGCGACGTGCTCAAGATGGGGTGCCCACAACTCGGGGGCGTCAAGGTGAAAAATGGGGCCATCACCTTCCACGTCCCCTACGAAGAGGGGAAACTGCTTCGTTCTCGCTACCTCAACATCACCGACGACGCCTTCTCCTGGTATGGCGCCATGCTGGGAGAGGATGGCGAGACCTGGGAACGCATGATGACCATCGAGGCGAAACGCATCATCGACTGATTTGATCTTTCCGATCCTCGCCATGGAACGTGCGGGATTCGGGACGGGTGAATCCTTGGGGAATGCAATCCAAACGAACGGCAGGTATCTATGAACATGATCCCCAGCGGGCCAACAGGGTCAGCAGGTCGGACACGTTGATCGTACCGTCGCCCTCGACGGGGTTGATGTCGTATCGAATGTCGCTTTGACCCCAGGTCATGAGTAAACCGATCAGATCCATGACATCGACGGATCCGCTGCGATCGGCATCCCCGAGACAACAAGATTTCTGAATCAGGACCCGCCAACCGGTGCACAGGCCCATGAAGATGTCGAGGCAACCGTCACGGTTGAGATCCACAAACGCGAAATCGTGAGGCTGTGCATGAATCGGCAGGTTCGTCGACAGTGGCCATGGATCGTGTAAGGCCCCTTGGGCGTCGTTCTGCAGCAGGGCAAAATCAATGGCGCCGCCGCAGTTCGCGATATCGACGTCGATGGGCGCGATGCCAACATCGAGATCACCGTCGCGATCGACGTCACCCATGTGCACGTTGCCGCCGAAACCTGTCGTTCGGGGCGAAACGTCGGGTACGGTGACGAGAAAATCGACTTGGATATTTGGGATCGACTGATTGTTGATCAGGATGTGGTCCTGGCCATCGTTCACGAGGTAGAGGTCGGGGCGATCGTCGTTGTCCAGATCGCCGACGTCGATCATGTAGGTGTTGAGGTTGGGAATTTCAAGGAACGGATGGGTGTCGAAATCGCCCGTGCCGTCATTGAACAGGATGCCGGCCCATCGAGAATCGAACGGCAGGGCTTCGTACAAGGTGGATATCTTGAGAATGTCGATGTCGCCGTCCAGATCGATGTCCGAAAACCGAACCCCCGTTCCGAAGGCGACGTTGGCGTATTCACCCAGTCGGGTATTCGATTCATCGATGAATCGTCCGGTGCCGTCGTTGATGAGCAGGACATCCGTCGTCCCGCCGCCTTGTCGATAATTGGCAAAGTAGATGTCTGGGGCCTGATCCCCCGTCAAGTCACCCGCCTCGAGCGCGCAAAATTGAGGCCCGGCGAGATTGGCCACCACGATCGTGGGCAACCGCGTGTCGGATACATCGACGAGACCTCGCCAATGGCCTTTCGAATCCCGCCCTCGGTTCATGTAGAGCCGGGGTTGCTCACCAAAGGTGTTGGCGATGATGACATCAAGCCATCCATCGCCATCGACGTCGGCCATCACGACATCCCGGGCATCCGTCAGCGTGGTCAGGAACCCGGGTGCCTGCTGAGCCGTTTGATCGACCAGGACGCCCTTGACGTTCATCAACAGAACGTCCTGGCGAGGCCCGGCATTCGAGAACGGTTCCTTGCGGACGATCACCAGGTCGGGCCAACCGTCGCGATCAAGATCGCCGACCGCGATGTCCTTTTCCTCATCATCGAAGCGAGGATCGAGTCCCGGAGCATCGATGAACGGTTGGAACGAGACGCGAGTGTTCGTCTCATCGTTAAAATCAATCCATTGTCCCAATGCCGTCGAATTCGGCATGGAGACCGCGCACAGCGCCATCGCGCTGGTGATTCCGCATTTCATGGCATGACCCCTCATGTCAGAAAAGAAGCAAGTTAAATTCCACCGTCACGCGACGGTGCCGCCCTCAGCATCTCTGAATCATGTTGTGCCCTCCATCAGCCGTTGGTGTGCCGAGCACCAGACCGCATTCCCGGTGCCTGGTCTTCACAAGCCTATTCGCTTCCGATTCAAAATGGATGCAGGAGTTTTCATTCAATTGACCGGGCGCTGAAACACGGACCCTCGCCGCCCCGGTCCTGGTTCGTCCCGAGGGGCAAACGGGCGTAATTCAACTTCACGTTCGGAACACGCGTTCGGATTGAATCAAGTGCCTAGTTCGATTTTTTCCGACCGTGACCGGCGTCGGTGATGTATTCCCCGAAGCTCGTTCGGATCGATCGGGCGGCGCGGATCAGAGGATGATCGGGGGGAACAAGTCTCTGACCTTTGGCACATTCGCAAAGATCGGCATCCTGCAGGCGTCCCTCCCGGGTCACGACCATGCGCCCCACGGCCCCCCCCATTAATAGTTCCATCGCGTGATGTCCGAACAACGTCGCGAGGATTCGATCCTGGGCGACGGGAGAACCGCCGCGCTGAACATGGCCCAGCACGGTGTGTCGAGTCTCGATACCGGTTCGCTGCTCGATTTCATTGGCCACCCAGGCCCCGATGCCGCCCAGACGAACCGGATCGGGTCTCTTGGGATCGATCTGGGTGGCCATCTGGTCGCCTCCCGCCGGCTTGGCTCCCTCGGAGCAGGCGATGATCGAAAAGCCTCGGCCCCGATGCATGCGACTGTTCACGAAATCCGTGATGACGTCCAGCGAAAAGGGGACCTCGGGGATGAGGATCACATCCGAGCCCGACGCGACGCCTGAGGTCAGGGCGATCCACCCCGCGTTGCGTCCCATGACCTCGCACACCATAACCCGGTGATGGCTCGCGGCGGTCGAATGCAGCTTGTCCAGGGCGTCGGTCGCCGTCGCCACGGCAGTGTGAAAGCCAAACGTGATGTCGGTACCCAGGATGTCGTTGTCGATGGTCTTGGGTACGCCGATGCAGTTGATGCCCTTCTGCACGAGGGGGGCGGCGCAGGCCATGGTGCCATCCCCTCCGATGACGATCAGGGCCTCGATTTCGTGTCTCTTGAGGTTGGCGACGCACTCATCGAGACGGTTCTGGAAGATGGGATTGCCTTGCTCGTCGTCGCCCACGTAATGCTTCGAGGGATTGCAGCGGTTGTTGGTGCCCAGGATGGTTCCGCCCCGGTTTAGGATGCCAGAGACGTGCAACGAGGTGAGGGGGCTGATGCGATTTTCGACCAGGCCCAGAAAGCCATCCTCGATGCCCATGACCTGGAGGTTGTGTTTGTAGATCGCGGTCTTAGCCACGGCCCGGATGACCGCGTTGATGCCGGGACAGTCGCCTCCCCCCGTGATGATGCCGATGCGTTTGATTGATGTGGGCATGAGGGGGATCTTAGCAGAACCTGCATTGGCTTTTTTCTCCCCTCCCTGGAGGGAGGGGCCGGGGGAGGGTGGAGTTCACGGACTGAATGCGCAGACGCTTGTGTAACATCACACGTTCAATTCACCCTCTCCCTAACCCTCCCCCTCAAGGGGGAGGGAACAGTCACTCATCTGATCTGCGACTGGGGCCTCACCAGAATCTCGTTCACCCCCATGTGAACCGGCGCTTCCATCGCGAACACGATCGACGAGGCGATGTCCTCGCTGGTGAGCGGATTCCGCAGCGACTGGACGTAGCCCTTGAAGCCCTCGCGGGTCGCATCGTGTTTGATCGAGTCGGGCAGCTCCGTGTCCACCACCCCCGGGGCGATCGTCGTGACCCGGATGGTGTTGCCATCATTGGCTCCCATCTCCGCCAGTTCGTAACGCAAGCCTTCGGTGATCGCATGCACCGCGTGCTTCGTCGCGCAATAGACAACGCCTCCAGGGAAGACCTTGCGGCCAGCCACCGAGGAGACATTGATGATGTGCCCGCTCTTTTGCTTCAACATGATGGGCAGGGCCTGGGCGATGCCATACAGGAGACCCTTGACGTTCACATCGATCATCGCGTCCCAGTCATCCACTCGACATGAAGCCATGGGGGCATTGGGCATGATGCCGGCGTTGTTGATCAGCACATCAAGTTGACCAAATGTGTCCATCGCCTGGTGAAACAATGCCTCAACCTGATCGAGCCGGGTCACATCACATGGCAAGGACAAGGCTTGACCACCCTGATCCAGAATCCGCTTCTCCAACGCCTTGAGCCGATCGGTCCGCCGGGCGGCAAGGACAAGCCTGGCCCCCCGGGTGGCCAGGGCCAGAGCCGTGGCTTCGCCGATTCCGCTGCTGGCTCCCGTGATCAGGACGACGTGGTTGGCGAGCATGGTCATGAAAACCTCCTTGTTCAAAGCCTCCGGTATCGTGGACGGATGACCGGCATACGCTACCATCCTGATTCAACCATGAACATGCAAACCCCCCGGAACAAGCCCCGATCGGATGACATGATCAATCCACCTGAACCACAAAA
This sequence comes from Planctomycetota bacterium, assembly GCA_027295365.1. Lineage (GTDB taxonomy): Bacteria > Planctomycetota > Phycisphaerae > Phycisphaerales > SM1A02 > JADFSH01. The sequence goes on along the minus strand of JAPULD010000541.1, from coordinate 7,821 downwards.
AGCTCCCAAGCCAAGGAAGGTCAAGGTGGATCCCCTCATCAAGGCGCGCCAGGAGAAACTCCAGCGTTGGCGCGATGATCTGGGAATCGACCCTTATGGTCGGCGCGTGGATGGCTTGATCGATCTGACTCAGGCCCGGGCGTTGTTCGAACAGTCAGCCCACGATGCCTACGAAACTTCGAAGGAAAGTGAAGGCGAGACGACCGATGATCGTCCCATCGCCAAGGTCTCGGGTCGCTGTGTGCAACATCGCGCCATGGGCAAACTGGTGTTTCTATCCTTGCGCGACCATACGGGGGATCTGCAGATCAGCGTCTCCAAGGCCAACCTCGACCCGATTCAGTTCAAGCTGGCCAACAAGCTCGACTATGGCGATATCGTCGTGGTCGAGGGTCCCGTCGGGAAGACCATGAAAGGCGAGATCTGCATCTGGGCCGACACGTTCGAAGTGCATTGCAAATCGCTGGTGCCGCCCCCCGAGAAGTACCATGGCTTGACCAATCCGGAGCTGCGCTACCGGCATCGGTACGTTGATATGTATGCCAACCCCGAGACGATCCAGGTCATGCAGACCCGTTCGCGGATCCTCTCCCGGACCCGGCGTTTCATGGACGACACGGGATCGATCGAGGTCGAGACCCCCATGATGCAACCCCTCGCGGGCGGTGCGGCGGCCCGGCCCTTCATCACGCACCACAATGCCTTGGACATGGAACTGTACCTGCGCATCGCCCCTGAGCTGTACCTCAAGCGTTTGCTCGTGGGGGGGCTGCCCCGGGTCTACGAGATCAACCGCAACTTCCGCAACGAAGGCATCGATCGGCAACACAACCCCGAGTTCACCATGATGGAGGTGTACTGGGCGTTCGGTGATTACCACTCGATGATGGAACTCACCGAGACCTTGTTCAATACGCTGGCCCAGGAAATCATGGGCTCCGAGAAGCTTCCTTTCGGGGACATCGAGATTGATTACGCGTTGCCCTTCCGTCGCGTGAAGTACTACGACTTGTTTCTGGAGCACAATGGATTCGATGGACACGATCACGAGAAATTGATCGAGAAGGCGAAGTCCATGGGCATCGAAACGAAGGGCAAGGCTCACGACCTGATTCTCAATGATGTCTGGGAAGACACGGTCGAGGATCATCTCGTCCAGCCGACCTTTGTGATCGACTATCCGGCCAGCCTCTGTCCTTTGACGAGACGCAAGGCCGACGATCCGACGATCGCCGAGCGGTTCGAGTTTTACATCGCCAAAATGGAACTGGCGAACGCCTACACCGAGCTGAACGATCCGGAAGTCCAGGAGGCTAATTTCAGGAGCCAGATCGAGGGTCTCGACGACGAGGAATCGACGTTCCGCGTCTTTGACGAGGACTTCCTGCAGGCTCTGAAGGTCGGCATGCCCCCGGCCGGGGGGTTGGGGATCGGGATGGATCGATTGATCATGCTCCTGACGAATTCAACGAGCATTCGCGATGTGATCCTGTTCCCGTTGATGAAACCCGAGGAGTGAATCGGGGCGTCGCGGGATCGGATCGGCTAGCAGACGCAAAGATAAGAAAAGTGGATTTCGGAATCTGGTATATTGAATCTGTGGCCAGGGATGGCACCGGGTCCTGATTGACAGGGCATATCACCGCGAGTCCTCCGGGACTTTCTATTCATTTTGTCGTTTCCGGATTGGGAAGGAAAATCACAATGAAGAAGGGTGCCACTCCGGAACTTAATCAGAAATGGTGGTCGAAGAACAAGGCCAAGACCCTCAAGAAAACAGGACTTGGGGATGCCTTGAAGTCCTACGAGGTGGCGATCGACCTGATGGATGATCCAAGGGCCTTGAAGAGTCTTTCGGATGTAAAGAAAAAGGTCGCGGGGGCCTTTGGCCTCTGCAAGAAGAAGGAAAAGTTCTATTCCGACACGATAGCGGCGCTCAAGAAGTATCCGGGCATCATCCAGAAGGAAGAGACACGACTGGCCAAGAAAATCAAGGAGTTGACCAAGGGAGGCGGCGCCGCCGCGCCTCCGAAGCAGAAGGTCGGCAAGGACGTCGTGATCTGGAAGCGCGACATCGCAAGCGAGGTCAAGAAAATCTTCAGTCCCGACTGGTTGAAGGACTGGAAAGGCACCATCGTCCAGCTCAAGCTCAACGACGACATCCTCGACGTGCTGGAGAAGGAGGAGGATTACGCGACGCCCGCGTTCATGGTCGAGGATGCCCAGGACGCATGCAAGAAGACCGTCACGGCAATTGCCAAGATCGCCGCGAACATCCACAAGAAGGGGTCGGGACACGACACCTTCCCCAAATTGGCCAAGCAGGAGATCAAGTCCCTGGAAGCGGAGATCAAGAAGATTCCGCAGGCGCGATGGAACAAGTTCGTCGCCAGGAAGAAGCAATACAAGGACTACAAGATCAAGTCCGGTTTCGACGTCGCCCTGGGCACGCTGGGCACGATCGGGAGTGGCCTCGCGATCGCGGCGGCGGTCCCCACGGGTGGGGCCACGCTTGCGCTGGGCATCGTGGGTGGTATCCGAAGCGTGACCGCGCTCACCCAGACCTGCTACGACCTTGCGATCGAAGCCGAAAAGGTCGAGAAGGGGCTCAAGAAGGATCTCGAGGATCTCAAAAAGAGCTACCTCAAGGTCGATGGCGAAGCGAAGAAGTCGGCCGGGGCGAAGGAAGTCGCCAAGTCAACGATGTCCTCGCTGCTCAATGCCTATCCGCCCTTCGTCGCTAGCCTTCCCAAGTGCGACAAGAACTACACGCTCTGGGACAACAAGGCCGCCGGACTCGAAGTCAATGGCCGAAAGCTCACCAAGGCGTTCATACAACTCTTCAAGAAGGTGGATGCCTTCGAGAAGGAGATGAAGACCGCCAAGTCCAAGGAGGCCGGGAAGCTCCTGGACAAGGTCAAGAAGCTCCGTGTCCAGCTGACCAAATCCTTCGACAAGGCCGCGACGATGAACGGTCGGGTGAAGACCGCCGACAAGAACATGCCTGCGATCAAGAAGCTGCTCGACGCCCTGAAGGACAAGAACGCAGATTACGCCAAGATCTTCGACAAGGTGTTCCCGGTGGTGGTGAACCTGGCCCTGGCGGGCGCCAACGCCGGCATCGGCTTCACCGATGCCAAGACCGCGATGGATACCGCCAGCACGGCGTTGGGTTTGGGCAACGATCTTCTCAGTGAGGTGAAATCCCAAATCGAATAGACCTGGCATTCATCCCAGTTGATTCGTTGGAAATCCGTGCGCACGAGTCACATTCGAAACAGGTTATTTTGAGCTTTTTTTACGAACTCATGCAGAATACGGCGATCGTTTGCGCTGTCTGTATAATTGCCTGCAGCCCGGGACCGATTGAAACCATATCATGGGGAACTCCCCTCATCGAGATTATCAAACCATGAAGAAATTCCATCCCCTTCGATCGATTCTCGTTCTTGCCCTCATCGCCTTCATGGCGACGACGCAACTCATGGCTCAGGATGCCACGGACAGGTGGGAGCTTCAGGAAGATCTGTGGTACGAGCTTGACCTCGCCGATGCGAAGACCGGCTGGATGCATGCTCAGATTTTCGACGATGGCAAGAATTTTCGGACGGACGTCGAGACGAAAATGAAAATCGCTCGTGGGCCGGTCCAGCTCGAAATCACGATGAAGTCCAGCTTCACCGAGACGCATGATGGGGTGGCGGTTCGGATGAAATACTTGCAGGACATGTCCACGCAGGTCGTGGAAACAGAATGGATATTCAAGGACGACAAAGCCTTGATGATTTCATCGCAGGGGGGACGTAAAAAGACAAAGACGTTTCCTATGCCTGAAGGCGATTGGCTGACCCCCATGGCCTTGGATCGATTCATCGCGGCCCAGATCGAAGCCGGAAAAACAAGCATCAAGTATTCGATGCTTTCCCCGGAGGAGGGAATCAAGCCGATCCACGTGACCATGCAATACGTGGGCGATGACATGTACGCGATCGATGAACTGGCGTATGCCGTGACGGTCTGGGAATCGGAAACCAGCATTCTTGCCGTCAAGTCGAAGGAGTTGTACGACGCCGAATTCAACATGTTGTTTTCGGAAGTGGAGTTCCCGTTTGGCAAAATCGCCACCAGACTCTCAACCCGCGAAAAGGTCATGGGCGAGGATCAGGGGCAGCAGGTTGCCCAAGGGGGTGGGGCCGGGGGAGCCGGGGGGGGGAATGTCGCACCCAATGGATTGCCAGTGAATGCCCCTGAACTCATGATCGAAACGTTCATCAAGGTCAGCGAACCCATCAAGAATCCCTATGACACCACGACCGCAAGCCTGAGGTTGCGCGCGAAGAAGGGCAAGCTTCCCGAATTGCCCTCGGCCGGCGCGCAGCGAGCCATGGACGATCCGGAGACGGGGGATGTCCTGCTGACCATCGACATCAACGACAACCTGCCCGCAAGTGGTGAGGACATCGCCAATCCTGACTATCTTGATCCCTCGACGATGATCGATGGGAGCGATCCATACGTCAGGAAGCTGACCAAGCGAGCGGTCAAGAACGCGAGTGACGATAAATTCGAGCGGGCCGAGCTCATGCGGAAGTACGTCCATGGCTATATCTCGAACAAGGGACTCGCCACGGCCTTTGCCAGCGCCTCGGAAACCGCTCGTCAACGATCGGGCGATTGTTCCGAGCATGGCGTCTTGCTCGCGGCGTTGCTCCGGGCCGATGGCATACCGTCCCGCGTCGCGACGGGTCTGGTCTATGTGGACTCATTCCTGGGCCAGGAAAACATCTTCGGCTGGCATATGTGGACGCAAGCGCTCATCGACGACAAATGGGTTGATTTCGACGCGACGTTGCCGAATCGATATTCATCCACCCATGTCCTGACGGCCACATCAAGCATGGCCGATGGAGAAGGCTCCGATCAGACGCAGCAACTGTTGTTGTTGCTGGGCAACCTTGAAATCGAAGTCGAGGAGGTCGGCTACGATCAGCCATAGCGCATGACCTCCCGCCTCGAATGATCCGAGTGGAATTCTCTTGACGATGCGATTGACGAAGATCATTGCAGCGTCATCAGCACCTTGATCACGCCTGTGCCTTGGTCAAGCCAGCCCAGGGCCTTGCCCACGATGGCGCCGGGCCGGGGATTGTCCTCCCGCATGGCGTGAACGGGGGTGTTGGAGGTCACGAGCAAATCGCCCGGAAGATGGCGGCATCCCATTGGGAAAATTGGTGGTCCACCGATCCATCGATCGCAGTACCCGAATCGGTAAGGCGATCTTGGTAGGTAAAAACCGATTGGGCCATGGCCTTCGAGGAGAACAATGAACAGAGCAAGCCAATGGCCAGGCAGAATCGAATTGCACAGCGAGATCGCATGTTGAGGACTCCAGTTTTGTGGAGCGCAGTGACAAGCGATTCGCTCCAATGGAATCCGCAACATTCAGGCGATGTACGGTTCATGCAATCCTGAAAGAGATGATCAACAACTCGAAAGTTAGTCTGGGAGGTCTCCAAGGCATGCAGACGCTACGCTAAGGACATGGAATCTGATTTTCCGAATCTGCCCCCTCGTCCCGAATCGGGACATAAAGGGACGTTTGGCACCGTGTGCGTCCTGGGGGGGCAAGCCGCGGTTCCGAGGGTCATGATCGGTGGTCCCGCATTCAGCGCACTCGGTGCGCTGAGATCAGGGTGTGGGTTGGCCATTTTGGCGGTGCCCGAGCCCATCATGAACAGCTCCATCGAGATCGCCCCCTCGGCGACGGGGCTTGCCCTGCCCATCGACGAGTATGGCCAACTCAAGCCCAGCGAGACGGCACGTTTGCTTGATGCGCATGCCTCGCGGATCGACTGTCTGGCCGTTGGTCCGGGTCTGGGCGAAGGCGAGGCGCAACAACAGATTGTGATGCGATTGATCAGTCAGGATCACCATCCCCTGGTACTGGACGCCGACGCGATCAATGCCATGGCCCAAGTGCCGGAGTTTCGCGCTGATTTTCATTCGCCTGCCATCCTGACGCCACACCCGGGTGAATATCAAAGGATTGCCTCGGGGCTGGGGATCGAGACTGATCCTGCAGATCCAGACTCACGAGAAGAGGCGGCCCGAAATCTCGCTTCACAACTCGGTTGCGTCGTGGTGTTGAAGGGAAAACAAAGCGTCGTCAGCGATGGTGTGAAGACCTGGGTCAATTCATCGGGAGGCCCTGCCCTGGCCACCGCCGGCACCGGAGATGTGTTGACGGGACTGATCTCAGGATTTGTGGCCCAGTTTTTCAAGCGAACGTTGGGACTCGGCTCAAGGCAGATCACCCCTTCGCAGCAAGGGGGGCTGAGCCTCTTTGAATGCGCGCAATTGGGGGTGTTTGTGCATGGAAAGGCCTCGGATGCCTGGTCCGAAACCCATGGCGACGCGGGCATGCTTGCCACTGATCTGCTGGACCATGTCCCGGGGGTGCTCAACGATATGAGAGGCGATTCATGACGATTCGTTTGGGCATGCCTGTGAAAACCGGCTCCGGGGATTACACTGCCTCGCATGAGTCAGGAAACCACCCTTTTCACTTCCGAGGGAAAGAGCGCCATGACTGAACAGACACACTTGAATCTGAGCGAGGTCCAGCCCAACACCTACATTCAGGGGGTGTACAGCCTCATGAATCCCCAGATCGGGACGACCCGGGCCGGGAAACCCTATTTGAAATGCCTGATCCGAGACGCCTCGGGCGAGGCGGCGGCTCGACAATGGACTTTCGACGAGTCGGCCATGGCGCAATTGAACTCGACGGGATTTGTCAATGTGGCCGGTCACAGCCAGCTTTACAACGGGCAAGTCCAGATCATCCTCGAACAGATCAGCCCGGCTGAAATCTCCGCGGATCAGATCAGGGCCTTGATGCCCACCACGAAACACGACATCGACCAGATGTTCGAGGAGTTGAAAACCATCCTCGGTACGCTCGAGCACCCGGCCATGAAGGCGCTGGCGGATGCATACCTGGCTGATGAGGATCTGATGGCCAATTTCAAGTTCGCTCCCGCGGCGATGAATCTGCATCACGCTTGGATCGGCGGGCTGCTCGAGCACACGTTGCAACTGATCAAGATTGCGGATCAGATACTGCCCCTGTATCCCCACTTGAATCGTGACCTGGTGCTCATGGGATTGTTCCTGCACGATCTGGGCAAGACCGCCGAGCTGACATGGGACAAGGGTTTCAATTACACCGCCGACGGGAATCTCATCGGTCACATCGTTCGTGGTGCAATCTGGCTTCAGTTCAAGGCGGCCATCGCGGGCAAGCAATCAGGCCAGAAATTACCCCCCGAGGCCCTTCGGGTCCTGCAGCACATCATCATCTCCCACCATGGCGTTCCTGAATACGGCGCGGCCAAGTATCCCAGCACGCCCGAGGCTATCTTTATATCCCTGCTGGATAATCTGGATGCCAAGACGCAGATGGCGTTGACGGCGGCGGATCGCGACAGCAATCTGGCTGATGATGTCAGGGGCGATTTCACCGACAAAGTCTGGGCTCTGGAAACCAAGGTGTACTGGAAAGACCCCTTGAAGGGCAGTGAAGCCTGATCGGATTCCAGATCAGTTCTTCCATTCGTCGATCGACGAGAAGGTCGGAGCACGTCAATTTGGGGTGTTCAAGATCTGGCGTGGTGTCTCGTGAAAGAGCCAGTGTCCAGCTTTCTGATCATGAATATGGATATGAGATGAGCTTATCGGCGGTCACATGCATGCCGCGTACACCCTTGATATCAAGGGGAAGCTTGACTCGAATGCATTTGCTTGTGAGCTTTGGGAATA
>JAPULD010000540.1 GCA_027295365.1 Planctomycetota bacterium | reverse complement strand
ATCGGCGAGGTCGAGGACAACGCTCTCTTCGGCCGACATCAACTGGACACCGGCCTGCATGGCCAGATTCAAGGCCTCGGGGTCATCCATTTCGTTGGCCGCGTAGATCAGGAACAAACCAATGCCCGCAGTGCCGGCGATGATGTCGGTGACATCATTCCAATGCACTCCGGTTCCGTCTTCATCTTCAATCGCGCCTCGCTTGAGCAGGTCGATCGCTTTCTTCGCGCCTTGGAGATACTGCTCGTCATTCGTGGCTAGAAACACCCGGTGTAACGTGAACGCCTGACCGGCGAGCCCTGTCCACAAGCCTGGGTCTGTCGATCCCATCGATTCAGGCAATGTCGCCTGGAGATCATCCGCCCCTCGTTTCGCATCGTCGAGCCAGGATGCATCTCCTGTCGCCCGATGGAGTTCGAGGAAGAACAGGATCACCCCGGGCGTCCCGCTATAAAGTATTCGTGAAACATCGTTCGATTCATCAGGAACGACCGGCCAGGCCAATCCATGTTCCGTCTCGATCTGGTGGTGCCTGATCCATCGTCCGGCCCCGAGCGCTGCCTCCCGGGGCGACAGACTCTTTGCATCCTCCTGGACCGTGGCGAATGTCGTCAAGCCGATCAACCACCCCACGCATGCAAGACTAAGGAAGCGGGCCTGTTTCATCATTTGTCCTCAATAAACCGTTTCTTGATCAGATCGTATCGATCCCCGGGTTTGAGTAGGCGATATTCCGTGCCGTCGTAGTCGTCCGGGACCGGTTCGTCGTACATCGCGACGTTGTTGGGGCCGACGATTTCGACGACACTCTCTTTCACGATCAGCATGGTCTGCTCGTCGAGGCCGAAACACAGCAACTGGGGAAAGGCGTGCTTCACGGATGCGAGATCGGCGAAGCGATTCCGCTGGGCGAAATGCTGATCGATCGCCACCCCCGGGAAAAAACCCAACCCCTTCTCATAACCTTCGGCCATCATGACCGTATTGCCCAGGGGGTGACCCCTGACCATGTACTCGGCCTGGATCGAGGCTCCCGCGGACGAGCCGCCAATCGCGCCGCCTCGCGCCAACACGTCATGCATGAGTTCGTGGGCCTTGGTGCCCCGGTAGGCATCGACGAGGTTCCACTGGCGACCCCCCGTGAACCAGATGCCTCCTGCCTTGCGCAATGGAGCCACGAATTCATCCGTGTCGGCCTCCGTCGGGGAAAACGTATGCAACACGACGACGTTGTTCGCCCCATGATTCCTCAGTCGTTGAGCATTCTGGCCCCCGAACTCTATGGCCCGGAGGCCGGGGCTGCCGATCGCGGTGGGGATGACGACGATGAGGGCGTCGGGGCCACCACTGGCCTCGATGAATCGTTTCATGCCTGCCTCGGGCATGGGCCCTCCGCCCCCGATGAAGAGGGTGCCTGATTCGACGACAGGATCGGGCATCTTTTTCGCGGGAAATTCTTCGCCTGTTCTCGCAACCGCCGCGCGGCTGAGGGCGATGAGATCGACGGTGTCGCCGGCCTTGGCGCGGATGAGGCGAAGGTCGCGATTGGCGGATGGCGACAATCCGAAGATGGCGTCCCCTTCACCGACGATGCGACTTCGGCGGCCTCGAACGAATAACGCGGTTTTATCAGCGAGACCGATCGTAAATCGGCCCTGAAGTTTGGCATGTTCGGAGAATGCTTTCGCGATGTACTTTTCACTTCGAAGACCTCTACAACTCAGAACCGCGCCGGGAAGGAGTCGTGGATCATGTCGAGGCAAGAGATTCGGATCGCGCGGCCACCACGACATGTCGGTGAGCCACCTTGCGCTTCCGCGGTCCGCACCGATAACGCCTCCTCGATCCAGAAAGGCACGGAGGGATTCAGCCAACTGTGGTTTGTTCCATGGCAGGTCGAACGTTGAATCGATCCAGATTCCCTGGACTGATTCGAAGACCTCCGAATATCCAGGCCCGTCATTCTCTTCCTGCAGTGCCGCCATCAACTGAATCGAAGACACGCCGAGCGCTCGCCAAGTGACCAGCGTGGCCTTGCTGTCCATGCGATGACGGTCATCACAGAGCACAAGAAAGTTTGCTTCTTTCCCTCCGGCCAGTTCAAAGAAACCTTCCAACACCTCGATCGGAATCTCGCCTCGCCCCGCAAGCACGAGAGCTCCTCCGATTCCCGGTACCGGGAATCTCGTCTCATACTCGGCCTTCTCGACCACTTGATTCGGAACGGGATCCTTCGGTGGTTCCACCGGTGATGCGTTCGATATCTGAGTGATGAGTGCGATGATGAAGAGATGTGTCGGAAACCAAAATACCTTCATGGATCTTCTCCCGGGCGTGGTGAATTCTCTGTTTCTCAACGTACTGCAGAACGCCTCGTCAGCCAATCTCATTCCGTCGGATTCGATTAATCATCGTTTCGATACCTGTAAATCTGTACTTGCTCCAGGGTCACGAGCCCCTCGCTGATCATTGCATCCACGTGAGGCATGAAGGCATCGATCTTCTCCTGCTCGTCCACGATCTCAACAACCATGGGGAGATTTTCGCTGAGCCTCAGGATCTTGGCGGTGTGCAGTTGGCTGTTGGCTCCGAACCCCATCAAGCCTCGTAAAACCGTCGCCCCCGCCAGTTTTTGTTCCTTGGCCTTGAGCACGATCGCCTCGTAGAGCGGTTCGCCTTTGTAACGATCCGATTCGCCCAGGAAGATTCTCAGCAACGATCCGGTGGTTTGTTCTTTCATTGATTCAACCTCCCGCGAAATGTTCGGTCAGCCTGATGCCCAACCAGACCGCCGCCAGACCCGCGACGTTGGACAACGCGACGTTCAGCCCCAGCTTGGCGTACTGACCATCGTTGAGCAATTCGAAGGATTCGTAGCCATACGTCGAAAAGGTCGTGAAGCTGCCCAGCACGCCAATGAG
>JAPULD010000054.1 GCA_027295365.1 Planctomycetota bacterium | reverse complement strand
ACCCTGATCGCGCAACGCATCTTCGAGTTGCCCCTTGCGCTCCTCGGTCATGAGTTGATCGACTTCACCCGAAGTTTCAAGCTGCTGCCCCAGATCGCGAAGATGATTGGCGACGAGTTCTCGCTGCTCGTCGGTCATCGTTTCGGAACGCCTGGTCAACTCATCGAGCTGGTCGGCCGCTTCGGCGAAATCACCTCGTTTGATCGCTTCGGTGAAGGGTTCCGCAGCCGGGGGTGGTTCTGGTGTATCGAGACCAGCGAATTTGTTCGCCACCTGATCACGGGCGGCCAAGTCTCGCCTAGATTGTTCGGCCAGTCGATCGGCAATCTCGTTAAGCCTCGCCGCGGATTCATCTCGGACATGTTCGACGTCCAGGTCATCGGCGCTGGACGAGCTGAGCTGGTCGGCCAGTTCGTTGAGTGCCGCCAGTTCTTCCCGTGTGCGTTCATCGAGGATCGATTCGTCCTGGAGTTGTTCGATGGTCTCATCGATCGTCGCGGCGAGTTCCTGCCTTTGCTGCCTGACTTCCTCCATCTGTTCGGGCGTTTTTTCCGCGACCCCGGGTTCGGCTTTGGCTTGGCGGGAAGGGATGAACAACACCCCCATCCAGAGGGCCAATGCCAAGGCCAGGCTGCCTCCCCAGATGGGCGTCACCTGGATTGGCGTCGCCGTGCGGACATCAATCCGGGAGGCGAGCCGATCGGCCTCGCGACGAACAAGCTCTGCAAATTCGGGATCGTAATGCGGTCCCGATCGATTCTCCGTGGATGAATCGGCCCGAAGCAATGATTCGGCCGATCCGAACTGATCTTGAAGTCTCATCTGGCGGTCGATGAGGATTGCCGCGATCATGGGATCGGGAATCTGCCTGAGGGCCAGCAGGATTCCCACGATGAGCCCCAGTGCCGCAGGGATCACGAAGATCAGGGAAGACATTTCAGACGCGGTGAATCGGTCATAGGTCAGAAGGGCCAGCCCCAGGCCACTACCCACTAAAAGGCCATAGCCTGATCGGTGGAGGGTCCGATCGATGAAAGTCCGCCTGCGGGCTTTCTGAATCATGTTCTGCATCGTGGTCATATGCACCTATCCTTACCATTCAAATGCGAAAAATGCAGATGAATTGCATCGGATCCCTCAGATCAATTTCAACGAATCATAGGTCGTCCCGGGGGAGCATGGTGGTCGAGAGGCATGTTTGAGCCGATCGGCGGAATCTCGAGACGACCCAGTTTGTATGAGTGTTTGCATGAAAACGCTGGTCCGAAATCTGCTATTTCACCATCGTGGGCTCCTTCAATCGATTGATAGGGGGGCTTCAATTGGATGTGGTCACGGGAAGTCGCTGCTCTTGCTGGTGGTGTTCCTCGCGATTCAGACGGGGATCGGTCAGGCAAGACAATTAACCGAAGGCCCCTGGTGGGAGCGGGCCTGGGAGGATTCCAGTGAGCATTACTGGATCAAGACGGATCTTCCTCGCGAAGAGGCCCGGGAGATCGCAAGGCATCTCGATGTGATGTACCGGGAGTTTTCTCGGAGGCTGGCGTCGTTGCCCAGCCGCGCTCCCGACACGATGAATGTCTATCTCTTCAAGAATCGACGTGATTACGAACTGACCCTGAGGGCGAGGTTCGGGGTCAACGCCGGGGGGACGGGGGGGATTTTCTTCGTCACGGGGCCTCACCATGGTCTGGCCCTGTGGACGGAAGATCTTTCATTGCGTCGCATCCGACACGTGATTCAACACGAGGGATTCCATCAGTTCGCCTGGAGCCGTTTCGGAGGCGATCTGCCCAACTGGGTCAATGAGGGTTTGGCGGAGTTCTTTGGCCTCTCGGTTCTGGTAGGCGAAGCTTTCATCATTGGCCAGTCGCATCAAAGGACACTGGAGGGGATTCGAGAGGCCATCGAACAAAACGAGCATCGTCCTTTTCACGAGATGATTGCAATCTCCAACCAGCATTGGATGCGAATCGTCAACGAGGGCAGTGCGACTCAATTGTACGATCAGGCCTGGTCGATGGTGCATTTTCTCGTGTACGGGGACGAGGGACGTTACACCCAGGCCTTCGAGCGATACTTGCGTCTGATCAACAATGGCCTGCCTTCGGAGGAGGCTTTCAAGAGGGCCTTTGAAACCAGTGCAACGGATAAATTTGAAGAGCGCTGGATAAACTTCATGCAGCAAGTGGAGCCAAGCTCATTTATCACGGCGTTGGAGCGGATCGAATTTCTTGCGGCCGGCACGATGAAGCTGGCCTCCGAGGGCGTCTTTCCCGAATCGTTGGATGAATTGAAAGCGTCGTTGCTGGTCATCGATTTTGAATACACGTTTCTGGGTCACAGTCGCCATATCACGCTGCGTGCCGATCAGGATGACAATTTCAGCCTGCCGGCGGATAGACGAACGGAGAAACCGGTCAATTTCGTCGTGACGAGGCCGAGCCAGCGACGCATGTCACTTCGGGAGCGCAAGCTCGAGGAGGTTCATCCCTCCCCATCGACGATCTTCACCGAGTCACTGGCCCCCCGAGAATTGACGATCGTGTGGCGTCGGGACAAGGAAGATCCCGATTTCTTCACGTATCAGATAAAAGTGCGTTAATTTGTCTTTCCATGCAGGTCGGGTCGGTGGTGGCACAGGTGCGGGAATCCGATTGGGGAATCGTTCAACAATTCGTTCTGACCCAAAGGACGGAACTTGATGCAAACGCGTTGATCGAAGTTCCCATGATTTCGAGGCGCGGCGGGGATTCTGGCCGTCATTGATGGAAGCGTGTGGAAG
>JAPULD010000539.1 GCA_027295365.1 Planctomycetota bacterium | reverse complement strand
TCTCCGATTGGGTCTGGGCGCCAGAAAGGAATGGGGCTCGAACAACGACTCCGTGAAATTCGAGGGTCTGGCCGGCCTGAATTACGAGTGGAACATCACCGACCGCCAGCGATTGAGAATCAATGGAACGGTGTTTCCCGTCCTCGATAATTTCAGTGACGTGCGGACGCGGGAAACGGTGAGTTGGCGTTTCCTGCTGGACAATGACACCCCCCTCAGTCTCACCCTGCGCTTTACCCACGAATACCAGTCGAAGGTTGACGCCGGAAACGACAAGAACGACACCCGACTCCTGATCGGCTTGAGCCTCGACTTCTGATCGGCACCAAGACATGAAAAAACACGGCTCCCGATGGAGCCGTGCTTCAAAGGCCGAGGTGGGATTCGAACCCACGAATGACGGATTTGCAATCCGTTCCCTTAGACCACTTGGGTACTCGGCCCGGGGTGGACATGTGAGCTACAGAATAGACCCTCCCCACCAGCGAAGCAATGAGAACAGGGCTCCAACGGCCTCTGGAACTGCAGGTCCGATCCCTTGCTCATCGCCTCGGAATGTCCGCCGCGCCCATTCCGGCGCTGTGTGTAGCGACTTCCGTCTCGGGCATCGGGGCTCGACGCTCCGTCAACACTGCCCCTCTCAGGCTTATCGTCGCGGGCTTGAGCCCCAGCAGTAACGCCGTGCCAACATCGAAGCGGACCTTGATGATTTTCGCCTGCAAAGGTCGGCCAGTGTCACGATCCTGAACCGCCACGAGCTGCCCACGGTCCGGATCGTATTGACAGACATACAGCGTCTGCCCCTCATGCAGGACACGGCCACGTCCCGCGACCACGCGAATCCGCCTGGGATTGATCTGCTTGTCGATGCGGATTGCATGTCGCAACGGATCGGGTGCGTTTGTCGTCGTGACGTGAACCGGTGGACTCGTCACTTCGGCAGGTTCGGCTTCCTCAAGCTCTACTTGAGTCGTGGCGATCAAGGATTCTTCCGGGATCGGCACTTCATCGATCCGGCGAATGACTTCGAGAATGGTTCGCTGGCTGGCCCGCCCCAGAGGCGTATCCCAATAACGATAACTGCCGAACACCATATCCCCGTACAACTCGTTCGATTCCGTGCCGCTCGCATCGACCATGGCCATGACGTGGTCGGACAGGATGGTCCTTCGTTCCTGGATATCGATGATCGAGAAGTCGATCGCCACGATCGCCTCGGCCGACCTGGTGTTCCTTGCCGATTCCCCGATATGTTGAAAATCCGTGACCTGCCCTACGAGGATGTAGCGGATGTCCGGGTGCTTCGCCTCAAGCTTTTCGAATCGTCGGGGACGATCCGCGGGCGAGGCCAGGAGGATCGAATTCAGTTCTCGACCGATTCGAGCATTGATCCAGGCGTCGTAGACCCCCTGGGATCTCACTTCGCGGCTCAACGCGTCGGTCATGCCCTCCCCGATATCCCGCCAGGGCAGGGGCGAGTGCCTGGGATTCTCAAAAAGACCCAGCACGATCACGGGACGGGGCGATTGCCCGGTGAGATTGAAAGCGCGGCTGCTGGTGACCTTCGTAGGGGACGATGATTTCGAGGAGAAGCAGCCTCCAAGCAGCAGAAGGCCACCTAGTAAACCGGCGCGCACCATCCTCGAAGAATGAACAATCACTTTTCTTCCATCGGTCGCATCTGAGGAAGACCTTCAAAAGACGGTTCAGAAGCGATCGCCACCCAACCCCGTCGAACAAAGCATTAAGAGAATCCGTCATCAACTTGAGGCTTTGCCATATGCGGGGCATGATATTGGGTGTATCCCCCACTCGGAGCCTTCGCATGTTCAATGGCAGACTTCAGCCCATGACGCATTTCTCAGGATTGGCAGGTCTGCTGACATTGTTGCTGGCCACGTCAGCCCCTGGTCAGAACGCCCCCCCATCCGAGGCTACCCCGTCCCCTGATGCGTCGATTCAATCGGATCTACCCACTGAAATCGGCCCTCTTCGTCCTGGGGGCACCCAGTTGCTGCGCGAAGGAAGCCTCCTGGTCGATGTGAGGGGATTGATGCATTACGACGAATCCCGAAAGGTCTGGATTTTCGAAATCTCAGGCAAACAGGACGCGTCGTCAGTTCATTCATTGACGCTGCTGCCATGCTTCTTGCTGCAGGAAATGATCGAGTTGCATGCAATCGCCGAGCAAGCTCGCGTCGCATTCGAGGTGTCCGGTCGCGTGCTGGTCTATCGAGGCAGGAGTTATCTCCTGCCAACCTCCGCCCCTCAGATTTTCGAACAGTCCTCCGTGGTGGTCAGTGAGCCTGAGACGATTGATGATCAAGAAGTCCGGACGGATGTGATCGAGGACGAGGATTCCATTGAAAACATTATGAGCGATCTTGATGAAGCGATCGGCCCGATCGCGAGGACCATCGGCTCCGGTTCAGCATTGCATTCCATGGACGACTCGGTTCTCGTGCTTGAAGGGACCATGATCGTGAGCCGGCGTGGGCATTTGACCAGAACCGCCACCGGGGCCTGGCTGTTCGTCTTCGACTCCGACGCCTCGGGACTTGGTGATCCCCCCATGATCATCTTGCCTTGCCTCCTGCTGGAACGGATGGAACGGCATACCCGAACACGAGGTGGCGTTGCTTCCATGAATCTCAGTGGTCGCGTTCTTGCTTTCCGAGGTCAGAACTATCTGTATCCGACGGTTTTCCAAATTCCCCGGGAAAGAACCAGCCTGACTCCCTGATCCTCAAGGAATCACCCACCTGTCGCTTCTGCAGTACTGAATCAAAAACGACATTGGGTGGTCCATAAAGTGTGATTTTGGTGTTAGATTGAATCCATTTTCGCATCTGATCTTGCAATCCTGTTCCACTTCATCTATCGCATGGATAAATCTCGAAGAATCAAGTCGGACTTGATAGAACCACAAAAATGACGATCCTGTGGCATTCCAGGATTCGTTCCACGATGGATTTCTCGATGGTGGCGATCGTGCCGCCTCATAGACAGGAGCCGACCATGGCCCAGGTAATGATCAAGGCAACCGGACTCTCCAAACACTTCGGGTCCTTTGCGGCCGTCTCCGACGTCTCGTTCTCTATCGAGCGAGGGCAGGTGGTCGCCTTTCTCGGGCCCAATGGGGCGGGCAAATCCACCACCATGAAGATGTTGACCGGTTTCATGGCCCCCACTCATGGACAGGCGCAGATCGCGGGACTCGACATTCAGACCGATCGAATCAAGGCGGTGGCGAAGATCGGCTACTTGCCTGAAAATGGCCCCCTCTATCCCGAAATGACCCCACTAAGCTTGTTGAAATTCTTCGGGAGCGCCAGGGGTCTTGATCCGGGAACGCTTGCCGATCGTCTCGAATCCGTGGTGCAACTGTGTGCGCTGCAGGGCGTGCTTGAGAAACCAGTCTCCAAGCTCTCTCGTGGCTATCGCCAGCGCGTGGGCATGGCCCAGGCGTTGCTTCACCAACCCGAAGTGCTCATCCTCGACGAACCAACCTCGGGGCTTGATCCGAACCAGATCCACCAGGTGCGCGAGTTGATCCGCGAACTGGGCAAGACCAACACCATCATGCTGTCCACTCACATCCTTCAGGAAGTGGAGGCGGTCGCCGACTGGGTGATCTTCATTCACGAGGGACGCATCGTCTTCAACGGCTCCAAGGACGAGTTCGCCTCAGGTGGTGGATCGCTGGACGAGCGATTCCGGGAGTTGACCGCCGCGTGATTGACCCGAGCGGACCGACGACGAATTGCATTGAACCTGAGAAGGGAAACACCATGCCGACCCATGCCCGAATGACTTGGGCTGTCTTCAAGCGAAACTTTCTGGCCTACTTCATCAACCCAACGGGATACGTGTTCATCACGTTGTTCATCCTGCTGGGTGCGATCGCCGCGTTCTGGCAGACATCGTTCTTCATGAACAACCTGGCGAACCTCGATCAGCTCAACGGGTTCTTCCCGATGCTCCTGCTGTTCTTCGTTCCCGCGTTGACCATGAGCGTGTGGGCCGAGGAAAGAAGGCAAGGCACCGACGAACTGTTGTTCACGCTCCCGGGTCACGATTTCGACATCGTGCTGGGCAAGTACCTCGCGGTGCTGGGCATCTACACCGTGGCGGTGCTGTTCTCGCTCAGCCATGTGGTCATTCTCGCCTGGCTGGGGCAGCCCGACATCGGGCTCATGTTCGCCACCTATCTCGGCTATTGGCTGACGGGGGCGGCCCTGCTCTCGGTCGGCATGGTCGCCTCGCTCCTCACGGCCAACAACACAGTCGCCTTCATCATCGGGGCCGCGTTTTGCAGCGCATTCGTGTTCATCGACCAGGTCGAGACGATCTTCGGCCCTCGCGCTTCTGAATTCATCAGCCAACTCGGCATCACCGAACACTTCGCCAACTTTGGCGATGGGCTCATCACCCTCTCGGGTCTCGCTTATTTCCTGGGCATCATCGTGGTCATGCTGTACCTCAACATGGTGCTGGTGGGACGTAGACATTTTCGAGGCGGGGAAAGCGCCCTGACCTACAACCTGCACTTTGTGATGAGGACAGTCGCATTGGGTGTCGCCGCGACGGCGCTGTTCACGCTCCTGGGTCGTGGCAATCTCTATGCCGACGCCACCGCCGAACGCTTGCACACCCTGCAACCCCAGACCAAGGCCCTCATCGACGAGATTCAAGCGGATCGGCCCGTCACCATCCAGGCGTTCTTCAGTCCCACGGTGCCCGAAGCCCTTGTGCGCACCCGAAAGAACCTCATCAATGTGCTCAATCGCATCGATGACCTGGGGGGGAATCGCATCGATGTCCGCATCTACGACACCGAGCCCTATACGGAGCGCGCCACCGAGGCATCGGAAAATTACAACATCATTCCCCGACCCATGGTCGCGATCGCGGCCAGTCAGCGTTCATCGACCGAAGTCTTCCTGGGTCTGGTCTTCACCTCGGGGCCCAATGAATTCGTGATCCCCTTCTTCGACCGGGGATTGCCCGTGGAATACGAACTGGCCCGATCGGTGCGCGTCGTCAGTCAGATCCAGCGCAAGAAGCTGGGTGTCGTGGCCACGGATGTAAAACTGTTCGGCGGGTTCGACTTCCAGACCATGTCCAGCTCGGCAGACTGGTCGTTCCTGAGCGAGCTTCGCAAGCAATACGACGTGCAGCAGGTGATGCCAGATGGTCCTTACCCCGATGATCTGGATGCCCTGCTGGCGGTGCTTCCCTCGTCTATGTCCCAGCCACAGCTCAATGCCCTGCAGGGGGCCATGCTCAGCGGTACGCCGACGTTGCTGATCGACGATCCGATGCCCATGTTCAACCCTTCGATGTCGCCTTCGTTGCCCAAGGACGCGAATCGCAATCCGTTCACGTCCCAGGGCCAGCCCCCGCCCACCCCCAAGGGCGACTTCGATCGGGTGCTGGCTTCGATCGGCCTGAACTGGCGATCAAGCGGGATCATCTGGTCGGCGTTCAATCCCCATCCCGGGATTGCCG
>JAPULD010000538.1 GCA_027295365.1 Planctomycetota bacterium | reverse complement strand
CTATCACGCCAAGGGATTCATGTATCGAAGAAGGGGCATTCCCGGACTTGGCAAGTGGTTTACCACGAAGTCCAAATCAGGGGGTGGGGCTCTCATCGACATTGGCGTGCACTTCATCGATCTCGCGTTGCATCTGGTCGGGTACCCGACCCCCAAGCGGGTCAGCGCCCAGTGCGTGAGCCTCTTTGGATCGCCCATCAAGGACTATCGCTTTGCCGAGATGTGGGCGGGGCCACCCCAACCCAAGGGCGTCTTCGACGTGGACGATGGCGTGACGGCAATGATCCGGTGCGAAGGCAACCTGACTTTCGAACTGAACGTGACCTGGGCGACGAATCTTCCCGAGAACACGATGCCCGAGGGTCTCATCCTGCTGGGCGACAAGGGCGGGTGTTATATCAACCTCTGGGAGAATCGGCTGGTCCTGACGAACGAAGAGGGGGAGCCCTTGAAGGATGTGGAAATCCCCTTGTCGTGCGATCCGCGCAACGACGCCTGGGACCGGGCCTGGCAAAGCGAGCACGAATACTTCAACGAGGCGATCGCGTCGCGAGCCTCGCCTCATCCATCCGCGGCCCATGGCCTCGTCGTCCAGCGCATCATCGAGGCGATGTACGCCTCAAGCGCGGCGCAGCGCGAGGTCGAGATCGCCACGGGTGAATGAACAAGACCCGTTCGAGCGAACGGGCCTTGTCGTGTTCAAGGATGAAGGATCGAGGATCATGAACTGCCCAGCCCCAGTTTTTTCTTCAGATCCCCAGGCAAGGTCTTCCACGTGACGGGTTTCCCTGCATTCTGCTCGCCCGCCAGGGAATAGAAGTGGAACAGGGGGCCTCGGTCATTGGCGAGGATTCGCCTGAAGCGACCATTGATGTGCAATGTCTCGCCTCCCCAGAGGAATTTGAAGCTGTAAAACAAAGCCTGGGATCCGACCGCGACATCGCATTCATCTTCCGTCAACGAAGTCGAGCGCAGGCCCTGGAAGATGTCGAACAAGTAACTCTTGTTGAGGTCGGTGACATGGATCCGCGCCGGCTCGCATTGCAGCGTCATCATGGCGAGCAGCGCATCGAGCCTTTTTCCCAGTCCCCAATGACTGTCATCCCGCTGCCTTCGGTAATGAACCAGCTTTTTGGCCAGATGCATTCGGAGCTTTGAAGGCGATGCGTCCTTGGCGATTTTTCTGCAATACGCATGACTCTCGCGGATCAGTTCGTCTTCCGCCACCTTGTCGGCCTTGAACAAGGGTCTCGTCGAGATCGAGTCTTGATCCTCTTTGTATCGCGCCAGGGCGGGTGTGTGGTCGAAAGTTTCGCCTATGGTCCAGGTGTCTCCCGGGTACATCATCAACAATTGAGCCTCGGTCTTTTCCTGCAGCGTCGAGGCGATTTCCTCGATGGGCAGGAACGCCTGATTCATGTAGCTGTTTTCCTCGTGGCAGAACCAGATGTAGCTGGCGAAGGGGATGACGTACTTGGCCTTGAAGATGTTAGTCTGGTTCACCGTGCGTTCGAGCATGATTCTCGAACCGTCAAGACGACGATCAAGCTCGTCGATGTTGCCGTCCCAGGCGGAAATCGAGAACTGCGTGCACAGCACATCCACCTCGCCCACGATGTCCTTGATGTACTTCATCTCGTCGATCGTATTGACCGTGCAGTCGTTGAGGTTGAGCAGCGTGCCTTGAGGGGTCTTGATGTAACACCACGAATCGTCGAATCCCACCCAGTCGTAACACATGATTTCCACGTTGGGGGCCAACTGGTACGTCTTGCCCCGGGGCATCTCGATGACGTCCTTGAACTTCATCTTCTTGCAATATTCGACGACCTTGCGATCCCCCGTCTCCTGAAAGTAGACGGTGATGTTCTTCCGGGCTTCCTCGGGAATTTTCCGGATGCAGAAGGGGCTGAAATGATCCGGATGCTCGTGGGAGAACCACAGGTGCGTGATGGAATGCCACGCTTCGTAGGGCAACGCCGTCTTCGAGAGCAACCTCCACCCATTGTCGAACGAGGTTCCCCCCAGCCAGGGATCGGTGATCAGGCGAACACCCTCGGATTCAATGATGAACGAGGCATGGTTGACGAATTCAATTTTCATCGAGATGTGACCCTTCCTGGTGTCGTTTCATGAGCGTCTCGGGGCGGAGCGTTCCCAAGCCCTTCCCTTCGAGACATCACTGCGACTTGTTATCGGCAGAGCTTCGCCCTGGATTCAGTTTTCACGAATGTGATCACGCCGAGACAACGTTTCAGGGCCCTGAGGGACCAATTCAGGGCATTTCATGAGTCGTCAACCCCACTTGAATCGTATGGTCATTCCATGCGAGTGGCTCAACGTTGGCGCTGGTACACCTGGATCACCATGGGGTTCTGGGGCTTGTCTTCGACCGCGCTGTCGTGGGCGCTGGCCCGCCCCCTGGTGGAATCGTTTGGCGTGTTGCTGGGCAACACGCCCACCATGCCCAGCCGACCCGGGGGGATGCTGCCATTGGCGGCCGGGTTGGCCATGTTCACCCTCGTCTGGCAGCACTACCTCGTGCCCTTCATCGCCAGCTCCGAAATCCGGTTCAAGGACGCCCGGACGCCTCGCATGATGTTGCGCAATTTCTGGGTGTCGCTGTGGATGCCCTTCATCGTGGCGATGATCATCAGCATCACGAACTTCATCCCGGTCTACCTGGGGCGATTCTCCCTCAATCGCTGGCTGGAGATTCAACCCTGGATCCTGTTCGTGATCGGGGCGTTGCCATTTCTGATGATCCCGCCCTTGGTCCTCATGTGGCCCGTGCGAAAGCGACTCCTGCACAACGCGCGACAGCAGCAACGCTGCTGTGAATGCGGCTACCACCTCCTGGGCGTCTGGTCCAGCCAATGCCCCGAATGCGGCTCGCCGCGATTCGACGTTGCGATGGAGACGCAGGGTGAGGTGGTCGAGTAAGGGCGCGATCTTGCTCAAAGGATGCCATGGGCAGGTTCGCCGCCTGGGGTGATTTTGCCCGTGTCGATTCCTGATTCGACGAGCGCAACGCGATCCGCACGGGCATGCTCCGTAGCCCACACCCCCGAGGCCAATACCCCAAAGACGCTGACCGATGGGGGCGTGTGAGCAAACACCTTGATAAATAGTTTTCCCAAACATTACCTCTTGACTGTCGATCGGTCAGACTTAAACTTGGAACATCGCTGCTCCGGTCCATAAACTTCTATGACTGGAGAAGTTGTGAATACCATTCGATTCATTGAGGCTGAATCCGATGGCAGTTCGAGAGAAGGTATCTCTGCGCCGAATGTGCAGGGTTGCAAGCTCAGGCTGTTGTTGTGGCGGTTCTTGATGAAATGGGCGGTCTGGCCGCCCTGGAGAAAGCAGAATGGCAAGGCGACTTTCAGATTCCGGGGCTCGGGGGCGAGTCTTTCTCAACTCAATTGAGATGAAGATGGTGATTCTCTCGACACTTCTGGTGGCGGGGCTCTCCGTTTCCAATGCCAGCGCCCAGTGCCGGTATGCGTGGGAGATCATCGATGGTCCTTTTTGCGCCTCCCATGGTGGTCCCGAAACATTCCATGCCAGAACGATGGACGATGACGGGAACGCGGCGGGATTCAATGTATGTTTCCTCACCCGGAAGG
>JAPULD010000537.1 GCA_027295365.1 Planctomycetota bacterium | reverse complement strand
GGGCGATCTGGGCCTGCGTTTCTTCCTGAGGCCCGAGGAGTGGGAATGGACGTACGACGACGACAACTCGATGGGCAAACAGAAGGGCATTTCCCTGATGCCCCTTCTTGAACTGACCTTGCCCACCGCGACGAACGACGTCATCGGCGGTGAGGCGCTGATCGTCTCCCCCGGTTTCGTTGTGGTAGCGGATCTCCCCGGTGATGCACCTTTCGGCCTGGGCTTCATCGCCATGATGAACTTCTTCGACTTCGACGCCTTTAAGGACGACAAACGCGAAAGCACGACCCGCTATCGAGGTCGCTGGTTCTGGATGCAGCCCCTTCGTCCGCCCGGTCCGAACTTGTTCGACGGCATCTACGTCCTGACCGAATTCCAACCTGTTTACGACTTCATGGAAAGCGATTTCAGCTTTTGGATCGGGCCGGAGTTCGGCAAGATCGTCTCGGATGGCTTCATCATCTACGCCAAGCCCGGCTGGGGCATCGACACGGATGAAGTCGATCGCGATTTCACGTTTGAATTCGGCATGCGATATTTTTTCTGAGTCCCCCCTACCCGGATCGTGGTTTTGCGACGCCTCCTCATCCGTCATGGCGTAAACGCGCAGGCCGATTGGGACGAGGAGCTCGACCGGATACGCGCCGAAAACGAAGACCGGCAGCCATGAGCATCAGGTGATCAACATGATTACTCGGATCCATGTGATTGAGTGTATCTTATGCACTCGTTGAAAAAACCATCCCCGGAGAACACGTAAATGCTACCTAAATTGAATGCCCTTACACATGGATCAATCATCGGTGTCGGAATGGTATCAATGATGCTCCTTGTCACACCTGCGTTCGGCCAGGCGGGAGCGGGGGCATTCGTGTTCTATGAGAACGGTTCCCCCGACATGGGAGCTTCGTACGCCGGAGCGGGCGCTCGAGCCAATGACGCCGCCACCGCATTCACCAATCCCGCGGGCATGGTGCGACTCAAGGGCAGTCACCTGCTGCTGGGCACGTTTCTCTTGGTGCCCACGTTCGATCTCGATGTCGATGCGGGCTCGACGACCGTTCCCGCCGGGTTCGGTGCTATCCTCGATGGCGGCGATCTCGGTGGCGTCGCCCCCGGTCTCGGATCGTTCGGCGTCTTTCAGATCAACGACCAGTTCAACTTCGGCTTCTCAATCAACGCCATTGCCGCCAACGGCGCCGACTACGACACGAACTGGGCTGGCCGGGCATTCGTGACGGAGAACTTCCTGATCGCCATGAATTTCGAGCCGGCGTTGAGCTACAAGATCGATGACAAGTGGTCGGTCGGAGCGGGCCTCAATCTCGTCTACATGTCACTCGAGCAGGATTTCAAGGCCACCAACGATCCGTTGGCCCCGACCGTAAAGATCGACGATGCCGACGACTGGGAGGTGGGCGCGACGCTCGGCGTCATGTACCAGCACAGCGAAGACACGCGCTTCGGACTGACCTACCGCACGGAGATGGAGTTCAATCTCGATGGTGACTTCATCGTCCCGGTTCCCGACACGTTGAACTTCGACAGTGACATGAAGCTGCCCCAAGGCGTGAACGGGAGCGTGTACCACAGGATCAACGACAAACTGGCAGTGTTGGGAGATGTGGGTTGGACGGAGTGGAGCGCCTTCAGCCGCGTTCCCACCACCATCGGACCGATCAGCTTCACGGCGGATCGGAATTGGGATGACACCTGGCACGTGGGAATCGGATTGGAATACATGATGAATGAAACGTGGCTGCTCCGCACGGGTTTCGCGTACGACAGCTCTCCGGTCGATGATGACAAATTGCTGCCCGACATTCCCGTGGGAGAACAGTATCGATTTTCGGTCGGCGTACAGAAGATCATCTCAACAGGCATCACGTTCGGGTTGAGCTACACGTTGATGTACTCCCCGATGGAGATCGACAAGGTCGTCCTGCCACCGAGCGGGGACGTGACGTTGGACGCCGACTACGACGACCCGTTCGTGCATTTCATCGGTATGACGATCAGCCTGACGTTTTAGAAGTTGAAAGCGCCGAACCGGTTGAAAAAGGAAGGAAGCAAAAGAACGTCTGGAATTTTGTTTTTGAATGAATTATGCGTCGAGTCGAATTGGTCAATTTGAAATCGAGTACGTGAATCAGTTGTTTGGTTCCGTCAATAGCCCCATGAAGCAGCTTCGTATACGACATAACCTGGAATCTCCTGGCGGGCTTCAACAGCATACGCAACCATTAATCTCACATCTTCCTCGGTTACAAGGTGCAGGGCTTTGACTACTCCCATGGCGATGGCCTGGCTGAATTCGGTGCCGACTGGACCACGCAAGGCCTCATGCTTGGCCTGATTTTCCATTTCTGACATCGATGAACATGATCCTGGGCGTCACCACGATCGTTCGGTGGCCGGCCCTCGTGGTACAATCGGCATGAATGCTGAAGGATTCGACTCGCATCATCGAAAGCCGATCCATGAAGAGAATGCTTCGATTCCTGCCATCCCTGCTCCTCGTCACGCACATCATCGCGCCGGTGCATGCGCAAGACCAGCTACAAAATGAATGCCAGATCCCACCCAGCGTGGCCGCGAACCGGCCCGATCCGGACGGCCCGCCGACCCGCGTGACTGTCAATATACACGTGTTCGACGTCATCACGATCAACGAGACTTCGGAGAGTTTCACCGCGGACTTCGGCCTGCTCGTCCAGTGGCACGATCCACGGCTCGCCGCGTCTGCGCGAGGCGGATCGCTCGTGGATTGCGTGGTTCGTCTGAGCGACATCTGGCACCCCTACGTGGATGTGCTTAATGGCCGGCAGATTCGCCATCTCCTCGACGATATCGTGCGCATCGACGAACAGGGAAACGTTCGCTACGGACAGCGCCTTTACGGCGACCTTTCATCTCCACTCCAATTGGCGGAATTTCCTTTCGACACACAAACCTTGCCCATTAATATCACTTCGCTGAATTACGGACCTCAGGACGTCGAGCTGGTGCTCAATGATTCGCAGATTGGCCTCTTCGCCCGATCCTCGTTGGCCGGATGGACATTGTCACCTGGCGAGAACGCAAAGACCACCCTGTTAGTCAAGACCGCCGAAACGGAATTGACGATCGTCAGCATGAGCCTCGTGGCCCAGCGTGAAACGGGATACTACTTCTGGACCACATTTCTGCCTTTGACGTTGATCGTCCTGATGGCGAGTGGCGTGTTCTTCATCGACCCCTCCACCTTGGGCCCTCAGATCAGCATGGCGACCGGGGCGGTCTTCTCCCTCATCGCGTTCCTCCTCGGCTTGCGGATCATGCTGCCCCGGATCTCGTATCTGACCATTGCCGACAAGTTCATCTTCGGCTGCACCTTGCTCGTCTTTCTCGCCTTGATCGAAGCGG
The DNA here is from genome assembly GCA_027295365.1 of Planctomycetota bacterium. Taxonomy (GTDB): domain Bacteria; phylum Planctomycetota; class Phycisphaerae; order Phycisphaerales; family SM1A02; genus JADFSH01. Next base: position 3,452 of record JAPULD010000537.1, on the reverse strand, counting down.
TCGCGACCGGTCATCTCCACAAGTTGAAGTACGAGAAAGCCGCCCGACGCACGGACCGTATCGCGCGCGTGGTCTATCTGGTCTTGTTCGGTATTCTGGCGTACTCGACGATCTGGCGTTGAGACACGAGTTCGGAACTCACGATTCGAGGTGAATCACCGACGTGTCAACGCTTCATGGTGTTCCGAACACTTCGGTCAGGACGGTTCCCTGCGCCGAAGCGGGAGGCGACATGCCCAGCAGGGCGGCGATCGTCGGAGCGACGTCCGCGGGTTGCACCGCCCGCTGCACAACACCCGAAGGAATGCCCGGCCCGAGGAAGATCACCGGCACGTGCGTGTCGTAGTTCCAGGGGGAACCGTGCATCACCGCCACCGGCCCTTGCTCGTAATTGAACCAGTACGGTTCCTGGACGATGTAGATGTCGCCGGCCCGGGCCGCGTGGTAGTTGTTGCGGATCAGTTCGAGCACGTTCGAATCCGGTAGCAACTCGGCGCTCAGCTTCGTCGCGGCCAAATAGATCCCGGGCTGCCGGGTCAACGCCTCGGCCAGAGCCTCGCGGACGGCAACCGGATCGCGACCCGCCTCGATGATCCGTTCCGATTTGAGATACACGTAGGGTCGAAAATAAAACCGCACGACGTCGTCGAGTCCGAATTGTTCCTTGGCAACTCGGTTGACCACATCGAGGATCACGTCGGGCGTCAGGCGACCCGTTGCGAACCCCCGTTCGGCCATGTACTCCGGGGCCTCGGGCATGCCATGATCGGCCGACAGGACGATCAACGTCTTGTCCAGACCAACCTCCTCATCGATGAAGGCCAGCAAATCCGCCAGCGTGCGATCCAATTGCCTCACGACGTCCTCGTTCTCCAGACTGGAGGGACCGAAAATATGGTTGACCGCGTCGACGGCGGAAAAACTGATCGCCAGGTAATCCGGAATATCGTCCTGGCCGATATTCTCGTTGGCGACCAAATGCTTGGCGAAATTCACCAGCAATTGATCGCCGACCGGGCTGACCAGAAGCTGGGTGTACAGGAGTTTGCTTTCAATCGTGCCGAATCGATGCGGGAATGTTCGGCCATAGCCTCGCAGGTCGGTCTCGTAGGGTCGATCGTCCTGGTGAGCAAGCTTGTACGTTGACGTGTCGTGCAGCAGCGTCCACTCGGCATTTTCGTATTGATCGACCCGACGCTGCGCGTTCCACGAGGCGATCCAGTCCGGGTACGCATCGTGATACCAAGTCGAGGTCACGAAATCGCCGCTGTCGGTGGAATACCAGTAGGCCTTGCCCCCCTGTCCCGCCATCGCCACGGCGCTGCGGTCCTTGCCCGAGATGCCATACACCTTGGCCTTGCCCCCGGTGTAGGACAGGAGCTTGTCGGCCAAGGTCTCGGCCAGCATCGCCCGGGGGGAGCGGCCATTCGTTCGGGCCAGTCGCTGTGATGGGTCGAGCTGTTCGCCAGTGATGGTCTCTTCACGCACGGGAACGATCGGATGATCCGGGTCCTCGATGTTGTAGGCCAGTTCCTGCGTTTCGGCGTCGTACCAGACGTTGCCGATCATGCCATGCAATGACGGGTGCGCCCCGGTGGCAAGGGTCGCGTGCCCGACGATGGTCTCGGTGTTGGCGTGTTGATAATGCGCGTTGGCGAAGACGGCGCCTTGATCGAGCAGAAGCCGAAGCCCGCCTTCACCGTACCGATCGGCGCTTCGCGTGAGCAGGTCGTAACGTAGCCCGTCCACGGTGATCTGCAGGATCAGACGGGGCGGATCCGAAGAGGCCGAGGCCACTGGTGTCAGGCCCAACAGGCCTGCAAGTAAAATTCGATTCCAGACGTGCATGAATTGCCTATTTGTCTCTGAAAGGAATTCCGGTGATCGACGGCTTGATGTCGGTGCCGTGCCTTTTGTTGAACTCGATGATCATGGCGTTGGTGACCGCGGCGGAGTCGGGTTCGACCCCCGACAAGCTGAATTCGGTCCACTGGTACGCCGCGAGCGAATCGGGCGGATTCTTCTTTCGCTGCACCGGGGCAGGGAACGACTCTTCGTTGGGGATCGCCATCCTCGTGCGAATCTCGTCCTTGGTGATGTTCCAGACCATGAAGTCGGTGGCGAGGTCCAGTGGGCCATCGTAGGTTTTGCGGATTTCGCTTTCGACGGCCGAGGCCGTGTCAAAGTCGTTCTGGAAGTGGTAGGCCACGGCCAACCTCGGTTTCGTGATCGACATGATCTTGCCGAACGCCGCGGCATACGTGTGCCCCTGCGTGCCGACGAATATCGCCTCGCTGGGCGCGAACTGGAACTTCTCCATCATGAGATCGGGCGGGATGAACGCCTCGTGGATCGCGATGTCCGCGTCGGTGGCGTGTTCACGCCACCACGTGTTGGGCAAGGTGTCGCTGGAAAAGGCGAACTTGAGTCCGTTCCATTCGAGCAGAAAGCTCACGGACTGGTCGGCGTGAATCGCGGGAATCGTACGGATTTGGACGCCGTTCTCGTCGTAGATGACCTCGTTGACCGCGGTCCAGTCGAACTCGTTGACCTCGATCTGCAGGCCCCGCGGATCGAGCGCGCTGCCTCGGCTCGCTTCTTCCCAGGCCCAGGAGAGACGCTGATGCTTCCACCAGGACTTGGTGCCCCATTCGGGCTTCACGCCGCTGGGTCCCCAGAGCCGAACCGGCGTGAGACGATTGTTGACCGGGCCGGTGAAGTAGAAGGCCGGAAAATCGCCGGCATGATCGAGGTGCAGGTGGCCGAGGAAGACCTTGTCGAGGTGGTCCAGCGGAATGCCGAGCGACATGAGTCGTTCGTACGATCCTTCGCCCATGTCGAAGATGAACTTGTCGCCATTGCCGAGTTCCACCAGAAAGCTGGCGGCGGCCTGCTTGAGACGGGGCATGGGCATGCCCGTGCCGAGAGCTGTTACACGCATTTCGTCCGGTGCCAAGTCCTCGGTACCTGGGTAGTACACTTCATGATTCGGAAACGCCTTGGTGCGCGACCACTCAGTCGGAGGCTGGGCTCGGTTCACCCGAGCTTCCACCGCCGAAGTTGAAGCAGACGTTTCGGCCATCCCTGCCCCGAAACTCAATACGATCGCGCAAAGGGTGGCGCAGACGATGAAACCGTAAATAAACGGTACGTAATTTTGATTCTTCATTGCTCTTCCCTTGATTCGATTCTTGCCGTCGGCGACCTCCTGGTCACGTGGCGTTCAGAATGGCATGCTGGTTATGACCTGTCCCGGTCGCGATCTACTTCATCGGCGTGCTTTGCATGAACAGGAACGCCTCGACCGCCGCGATCGACTCGGGACGCAGGTTCTCGATGCCTTCGTAGGGGCGTCCCCGCGCGGGGCCCTCGTCGGGGTATTTCTGCTTGCGCATCATGTGGCGCTGGATCATCCTGACGAACTTGGCCCCGCCCCACGCGCCGATCTCCGT
>JAPULD010000536.1 GCA_027295365.1 Planctomycetota bacterium | reverse complement strand
CCCTGGACCGAGGAGCGCTATGGCTGGTAGTAGTTTATTTTGAATTGAAAATCGAACTTTCCACTGGAAATCGAGCTTTCCACTGGAAATCGACCACAAGTGTTTGCAAGCTCGACACCGATAAACAATGCTGATAGCATTGTTTCTGAACAAATGTCTTTGCAAGGGTGACCAGATACAGAGTCAGGGGTGGCTGAATGAATCGTAGGGGAACAGGCTTCATGTGGGTGATTAGGCAACTGCCTTCAACAAGTACTAAGTGTGGTACCAAGTGGCAATGGGGGTCTTTTTCGTGGTCTTGAAAATCAGTCTTCTTGTCGCACCGGTGATCCTTTCACCCCTCATCATCTTTCTGTTGCGGATGCTCTTTCCGTATTTTCTGCAGGAAGGGGCCAAACTGTTCACGGCCATCGAACTCCCGGGATCACTGGCCCGCAAAGTGGGAACGGATATCGCGATTCGCAATGTCATCATTTTCGTCGTGTGCTGGGTCGCCAGTTATGGCTGCACGCTGTTGGAATTCCATTATTCCTGGAGCATTCTGATCGCCGTCTCCTCGGTATTTCTGGCGTTGTTCTTTACGATCACGCTGGTCAAGGGACGATTGTCGATTCGTAGTTGGTCGGATGCCGGATTGGTCGGATTGGTCGCCTTTGCAGGTGGTAATCTTCCATTGTTCATCCTGGTCGGACTTGCAATGGGCATGACCTTCATCTTTAGTGGATCATGATCCTCCAGAATCATGAATCTTCATTGGCTGGAGCTTCTTCGTTCATCAGAAGTTCGACCGCCGCTTCGAGCGTCTTGTTCGCCAGGTCAGCGTATCGCAGCTTGCCGCTTCGATCGATGAGATAGTAATCCGGGAATCCGTTCACCAGATAGCTCGCTCGGGTTTTGCCATCGAGATCCTGGCAGACAGGATAGGTGATGCCGGACTCTTCGACGATGGTACCCATTCGGTCGATGCCTCTTGGATGACAGAGTCCGATGATGACAAGGCCTTCATCCTTGTGTTGCGCGTAGAGTTCGTTCATCTTCGGAACACCTCGGATACATGGAGGGCACCACGTCGCCCAGAAATCCAAGACAATCACCTTGCCTTGCAGTTCGTCAAGCTTCAGTGTTTCAGAATTCATCCAATCCGATGTGGAAAGTGGGGGTGGCGTGTCAAGTTCCATCAGGCTGGTCAGGCGTTGCCGAGATTTTTCGTTTCCCTCAAGGATGGGCCAGAGTTTGATGCCAGGTTGAGAATTAGGATTGGCGCTGCCGGGCCCTTGGGCGGCACGTGAATTACCGGAATTGGAAGTCTTCTCTTTCGTCGTATCGATGGTGACCTCAGGGCCTTTCACTTCCTCCTGAGGTGGATTCGATCTGTCAGGGTCCACAGGGCCCCCTTCAATGACTCGTTTCACCACCCGTTCGATCGAATCGGGCGTGAGCCCGATCGCGCGGACGATACCTTCCCGATCGATCACAGCATAGGTCGGCCAAAATGAAACACCCCATCGTCGGGCGGATGAACCATCATCTCGAGCCAGGGGATAGTTGATCCTGTTTTTCGTGGCGAATTGTTCGATGCGATCCCAGCCTCGCTTGACGTCGTGAATGCCAAGCAGCACGAAGTCCTCGTCCTTGTATTTCTTGGCCATCTTCACGTTCTTGGGGAGGGCGCGAACGCATGGGCCGCACCAGGTGGCCCAGAAGTCCACGACGACGACTTTGCCTTTCAGTTGCTCGAGATCGTACTCATCCTCGTACCAGAAGCTGGTCGTGATCTCAGGGGCGGGCTTTCCTTCCATAGCCCGAAATCGTTGGGGGCGATTGGAGCCATAGAAATACCATTCGTCGGGAAATTCGCCGGCAGAAGATGATGTGGCCGGAGGTTTGAATGCTGGATTCTGAGGCGAGGCCTGAACATCCGAATTGACAATCATGGCGCAATGAACCACACCGGCCAGCATCAAGATCAGTGATCGTTGACTGTTGGTTCGTTTGCTGGGTCTGAGGATGCTCATGGGCCAGTTCACCTTTCAGGAATCCTGTTCGGATCGATCATCGAGATCACTTCATAGTGACATCATATGAAACTTATCCAAGGATCCGACCTGACAAACCCCTTGTTTATTCGCTAGAAATCGCCTTCTTCGAATTATCGGCCAGTTTAGCTGGCTGTAATCTCATGCAAGAGCTTCATGTACGCCTCACGGTTCGCTTCCACGGTTTCCGCGGGCCCCACGAGTCGGATGAACACCCGACCAACCGGAGCATCGACGATCCCGGAAAGGAAGAGCTGATTCGGAGCTGGAGCAGGCATTCCCATGCCCTGATACGTGCCCTGCAACTCAACCAGAGTCACGGGAAGTCCGTTGGATTCGAACTGATCGATGATCGGCTCCACCGGACCACCCTCATCGGTACGGAATTGGCCTGCCCAACGAATTATATTGGCGTCGGCGCTTCCGCCCGTGCCTGGAAAGTGGAAGACGGTCAGGTAGGCCGGATCGGAGCCTTCAGGGCCTGGCACCTGGAATCGAACATTCTGCATGGAAGATTCAATTGGAACGGCCATCCACGTTTCGGGCATCGGAGCCTTCAGGCCAACCACTGCAAGCACGGAAAGATCATCTTCCTTCGCTTGAGGGGGTGTTGCCATCGAGGCAATGGGACTCGGACTGGTCGTAGTGGGAAGAGCCGGCGCAAATGCAGTTGGATTGGGCTCCTTGTTTTCGCCTTCTGGCAAGCCCTCTGAACATCCGGCCACCAATAAACAAGCCAGGATGGAAATGCTCATGGTTGTCATCAACTGCTTCATGGAATTCAAGCCTCGTGTAAGTGGGACGAGCGATCGTATGCACCAAATCTCGTCAAGGCGGTTCGCTACACTGGCCTTCAATGAATGGATCCCTGCATCTCGACAACGCCCTTATTTGGACGGGTGATCCGGAGGTACCAAGGGCCAGGTGCCTTACGATCCGGGGCGGCGACATTCTGACTCATGATCGCCTCGATGGCGAGGCCCGGGTCATCGATGCAGGGGGACGAGTGGTCTTGCCCGGTTTCATTGACGCTCATACCCACCTCCTGATGGGTGGGTTGTCGCTGGGTGAGTTGGACCTTTCGGGAGTCACGAGTCGAGAAGAGTTCGAGAACGCGATCCAACGAAGACATGCCGAACTGCCGGAGGATGCGTGGCTGATTGCCGGAGGCTGGTCCGAGGAGAACTGGTCGGGACGGGAACCACCCGACAAGTCGTGGCTGGCCGGGGCGGGAGATCGTCCCGTGGTCTGCCGTCGAATGGACATCCATGCCTCGCTCGTCAACGACGTCGTGCTGCGCAGGCTGGACACGAGCCATGACCCGGAAGGGGGACGGATCATTCGCGATGGGCAGGGGAACCCCACGGGTTTGATGGTCGAAGCCGCGGCGTGGGAACTGGTCAACCCGATCATCCCCAAACTCACCATCGAGCGCAAGCAGGAAGCGCTGCGCGCTGCCATGAGGCACTACCACGAATTTGGCGTCACAACGGTCATGAGCATGGAAGATGCGCACGACCTTGATGACGTGTTCCTTCCGATTCGTGACGAACTGACGCTGCGGGTGTGCGTGACGTTGATGGATCGCCAGTGGCCTCTCGACCTGACATATGCCAGGGCCTTTGACCACACTGATCGGCTCTCGATCATCGGTTTCAAGGCCTTCACCGATGGCACCCTTGGTTCGCGTACGGCGAAGCTGTTTGAAGACTACGCGGACGATCCCGGCAATCGGGGCTTGCTGGTGGAACTCACGAAGGATGGGCACCTTGATGCGTGGGCGAGATTGGTCGTCGAGGCAGGCTTTTCGCCTTCGGTGCACGCGATCGGCGATGAAGCGGCACGACTTGTGTTGAATGCCTTCGAGGGGCTGGATCGAACGAAACCCCTGCGTGTTGAACACGCCCAGCAACTTGCACGTGACGATATCACACGTTTCCAGGGGCTCGTGGCAAGCATGCAGCCCTTGCACAAGGCCGATGACGCCCGGTATGTGACCCGTCGCCTGGGGCAACATAGGCTTGACGGCTTCTTCGCCTTCAAAGGGCTTCTCGATGCGGGGGCGATTCTGGTCTTTGGCTCGGACTGGCCCGTCGTTGGCGTCGATCCGTTGCTGGGGATTCGTACCGCTGCAAGCGGGATTACGCTGGATGGCGAAGTGTTCACTCCCCAACACAACATCACGATCGAGGAATCACTCAAGGCCTACACCTCGGATGCGGCTCGTGCCCTGGGACTCGATCGGACCGGGATGCTCAAGGAGGGCTGGACCGGTGATCTGATCATGCTCGATACGGATGTTTGGCCTGCCGATTGGGACCCCCGGAAGCTGGGACAACCCGATGCGGCCGGCAAGGTCATTTTGACAGTTTCAAGTGGCGAGGTCGTGTACGATGCTCGGTGAACATGGCAGATGAATTGACACATATTGATGAGCAAGGCCAGGCGCACATGGTGGATGTGGGCGACAAGCCACCCATGAAACGCAAGGCGATCGCCGAAGGGTTCTTTCATGCGAAGCCCGAGACGCTGGATCGTCTGACCCAGGGCGATCTGCCCAAGGGTGAAGCCCTTGCGGTGGCGAGGCTCGCGGGAATCATGGCCGCCAAGAAGTGCGATGAACTGATCCCGTTGTGCCACACGTTGCCGCTCGATCAGGTCACCGTGGATTTCGAGCGGGTCGAACCCGATCGACTGCGAATCGAAGCGAGTGCGAGCCTGACCGCCCGGACCGGCGTGGAAATGGAAGCCCTCACCGCAGTCAGCATCGCGGCCCTGACGCTCTACGACATGACCAAGGCGATCGACAAAGCCCTCCGCATCGAGGGGATTCGGTTGGTGAAGAAAGAAAAAGCGGAAGCTCGATAGGTCTGAAAGTTCGATTAGGTCTCGGGGTTTTCTATGAATACTTTGCATTTCGGATGTGCCTGCCGAAACGTCTTGAGTTCGTTTTCGTCGCTGGCCACGGGTGTCTGGTAAAGGTAAAGCTCTTGCAAGGCGGTGAGCCCGGCGAGGGGGGCGAGCTCCGTCACCCGGGTCTGGCCGAGGTTGAGCCATTGCAAGGCGGTGAGCCCGGCGAGGGGGGCGAGTTCCGTCACCCGGGTCAGGCCGAGGTTGAGCCATTGCAAGACGGTGAGCCCGGCGAGGGGGGCGAGCTCCG
>JAPULD010000535.1 GCA_027295365.1 Planctomycetota bacterium | reverse complement strand
TCATCGATGAACAGCCAGGCGTCATCCGAGCCGTTGAACCTGAAGAACTTGTTCTGGCAGCTCCGGTAGATGAAGTTCGCTTGGAGTTCGAAGGTGAAGTAGAAGTTGTGGGCGTCCCCCTCGTTGCCGAGCAGCCGATCGTCGATGGGATGGAATTCAGTGATGAGGGCCTGATAGACGCCATCCCCATTGCGCACCATGTCGATTGAGTGGATCATGGACAGGTTGACCCCGAGAAAATCCTGAAACCAATGGCTGAAGGTGGTGGCATCGGTGATGCCACCGGTGCTTAAGATTCCGGCGGTACCACGTAGATCGATCACGGTGTTATTGCAGGAATCGCGGTATGGAGACGTGTCCCAATGAAAGCCGGAATCCTGATCCAGTATCAGGCCGGTTCCAAGGTATTTGCCGTAGAACTGGTCGTCTTGGGCCAGGTGCAGAGTCGCGTTGGGTGAGTAGAAATTGCCGCAGACCGCCGATCCCTGGTTGATCTTCATCTGGGTCGTGCCGAGATTGTAAACCGTGAAGCGAGTGGGATCCTCCGCGAGCATGTTGATCGCGCTTTCTTGAGACACCTTGAAGAGATCCTTGACGTAGATCGTCAACGATGACCCGGCCGTGAAGTTGATGTGGGCCTTCTTGCTCAGTTCGAAATCGTTTTCAACCAGAATGGTGACGTCGCCATCAATGACCAGAACCGTGCCGATCAGATCAGTGCTCTTGGCGCCTTGCACGGAGAACGAGTTGCAGTGGATATCTGAGGTGATCGTGTTGGCCGGGTTTCCGTTGCCGGCCTTGTTGAAAAAGGCGTTTCCGGTACTGGCTGGGAAAGGCGAGGGCTCTGACAGAATGGGCATGGGGGCGTTGTAGTTGTACCCGGGTTCCGGGCCGGGGATCTGGCTGATGAAGGGGCCCTGGGAGGAATCCCACACGTCGATCGTGACGTCAAACGCACGCACGGGAGTGCTGCCGATGGCGATAACGTTCGCATTCATGAACATGTGCGGGGCGATGGGTTGATTCAGTTGATCCTGCCACTGCGTCGTGACGCGAAATCCGCTTCCGACCAGGGTCGGGCTTTGCGTGGCCCCCAGATTCAGACTGATGTTGCCCGCGAAGTGGCCATACCCGCCGGACGGGATGACATTGAAGTCGGGATGTGACCTGGTAAAGTCGCGCACCATGCCCGGATACGGATCACGGAAGGCTGGGCATTCAGAGGAGCGTTGATAAAGAATCCGGTGCAGGCCATGACAACCGTAAAGATCCAGGAATGTGGCCAATCATGAGCCAGACTGCGATGATGTACTTTGATCAAGAACAACGTGGAGTTCCTTATTCCAAGAGAAACAGATTGTTCCTAGAGCAATCAACCATCGAGTTTATTCAACTGATATAAAATGGATTGGCCCCGAAATCCGTTCACTGTTGCAGTTGAGGCGATCTGGTTGGTTTGTACCGGATGTGCCAGTCCCATCGAGGTATACAAAGGCGATTCCGACGTCAGCGCTTGAGTTACCATGAACGCCCATGACCCTGCGGATCGAACAAGTTGGCGATGATGTCCTGCTCTGGATCAAGGCGGTGCCCGGGGCTTCGCGCGACCAGGTGACTGGGCTCGTGGGCGAGCGGCTCAAGGTACGTATTAGCGCACCCCCCGAGGGAGGCAAGGCCAACCGTGCGATCTGCAAGACCCTCGCCTCGGCCCTGGGGATCAAGCCGGGGCGCATCTCGATCAAGTCGGGATCGACGAATCCCGAGAAGATCGTCCGGGTCGAGGGCGAGTCGATCGAGTCGGTGCGAGCGAGGCTGGAGGCATGAATCCGTGTTGCGGTCTTCTCTTCAAAAAAAGGGGTCGGGAGTCATTTTCCATTGTTGCTCACCAAGACGCAAACTCGCCTCAAGGGTGACGTGCTTGGTCGGGCGTTTCCAGCCAGGTGATCGCCGCTCGGATCTTCGTGGCCACATCGCCATGCCAGCCATGACCCCCTTCGTATTCGACCAACGTGGTGCGGGCTCCGGCTTCGTGCAATTGCGATGATGCGGCCTCGGGGAATCGCATGGCGATGAAATCCTGGGGGGAGTGAAGCACGTAAAACGACTTGTCTTTCGCGCCATTCAAAGGTGAGAGCAGGTTTGGCATGAAGATCGACATCGCCACCAACGCCCCGGAGAAGGGACTGTCGGGCATGAGCACCAGTTCGTACGCGGCCGGGCCGCCCGAAGACCAGCCCATCACCCAGATGCGGTTCGGATCGATCCGGTGCTCGATCCTGGCGACGTTGACCGCCGCGAGAATCACCGGCTCCATGGTGAACGGGATGCGGGCATCGGGCAGATGGGCCAGGGGCCAGACCATGGCATTCTTGAACATCGGCGTGATGGGCGGCGCAATCATCTGCAGAATCACGAAGTCCGGACCCGCCGCGCTTCGGATCGTGTCCTGCACAAAGGGGGCGAAGTCGATCGAACCATCCCCGCCCGGCAGGACGACGAGGAGTCCCGCCCCGGCCTCGGGCAATGATACATCAAGCGGCGGATGCAAAATCCATTTCTTGAGGGGGTCGCTGTCAATCGTGCGGACGTGCAACTCGGTCTGTCGTTTCCCTGCAGGTATTTCCCGCTTGTTCAGGTCCGCAACAAGATTCTTGATCTCGGTGCTCGGAAAACGTTGGGGATCAATCCGGCCCAGCCAATCGGCAATGATGAAGGCGGCATGCTCCGTCACACTCTCGTGCTTGAGCACTTTCAGGATCAGATCGGGCAGGCCCTTCCTCTGGGCGGCAGCCTGCAGCGCGGCATGGCGAGGCCAGTGAAACCCCTTCTCGACCAGCTGATTGAGTTCCGGGCCGGGAGGATCACCGGCCTTCACCATCAAGGCCAGATCATCGATCCAGTCCTCCATCTTGGCGAGCGCCACGGCTTCCGAAGGCAGGTCTTGATACTCGTTGAGCCATCGCTTCGCCTCGTCTTCGGATTCAAAGGTACGCCACGCATACGAAGGCAGACAGTTCATGACCCATTCATTGACATCGGCCTCTTCGGCTTCGAGCACCATCTCGAAGAACGCCGCAAGCATC
>JAPULD010000534.1 GCA_027295365.1 Planctomycetota bacterium | reverse complement strand
AATTTCGACTCCCTCGTAGACAACGTGGTCGGCTTGTCGCTCAATGAGCATGGTCAGCAACGCGCCCGGTATATGCTGACCCAGAAGGAAAAACTCGAAACATTCATTTCCAAGACAGTCGGCCTCAAAGTGAAGGTCACCTTGGATGTGTCCTCGGGAGTCCGGGTGGCAGCCAAACCCGTGTCCGGAACAATGATCGATGAAGTGCAGGACATCCCGATCGTCCGTCGGGCGATGGACCTGTTCGATGCGACGGTGATCGACGTGAGAGATGACTCCAGGAGCGCGACGCGAGATGAGAAATAATGTTTGACAACATCAAAGGACTGGCGGGACTGACCGGCATCATGAAGGACCTGCCTCGCATCAAGCAGAAGATGGAGGAGGTCAAGGATCGCCTTGAGACGATCGAAGTCGAGGCCGAAACGGGAGGTGGTGCCGTTCGCGCGAGGGCGAATGCACAACTTCGTCTCGTCGGGTTGAAGGTCGATCCTGCCTTGATGTCGGGACTCGTGGTGGTGACGGATCCCGATGATGTGGCGATGGCCGAGGATTTGATCATCGGGGCGGTCAATGCCGTTCTGGCCAAGGCCAAGGAGCGGGCCGAACAGGAAATGCAGACGGCGATGCAAGACCTTGGCTTGCCCATACCGCCCGGTGGTCTGGGTGGATTGCTCGGAGGGTGATCGTTCATGCCACTTCGTCATAACCAGAGCGTCTACCCCGAACCCGTCGAGCGATTGATCGACGAGTTCACGCGTCTGCCCGGCATCGGGCGTCGCAGTGCCGAGCGCATGGCGTTCCATGTGCTGAAGGCGACGGAGGAAGAGGCGATGCGATTGAGCCAGGCCGTGGCGGATGTGAAGCAGAAGGTGCGTTGCTGCTCGATCTGCTTCAACCTGACGGACGTGGAGCCCTGCGCGATATGCACGTCCCCGCAACGAGATCCCTCCAAAGTGCTGGTGGTGGAGCAGGCGCGAGATCTGATCAGCCTCGAGCAGACCGGGGTCTACAAGGGCGTTTACCATGTGCTCACGGGACGCATCGATCCCCTGGGGGGGGTCGAGCCGGGTGACCTGACCATCGCGAGGCTATTCGATCGACTTGAAAATCCCGAGCACAACAGTGGTGGGGTGAAAATCCAGGAGGTCATTCTGGGACTCAACCCCGATCTCGAAGGCGATACCACGGGGTTGTATCTCGCAGACGAACTGGCCAAGCGGGGGGTCGGGGTCACGCGTCTGGCCCGGGGGTTGCCGGCGGGCTCGCACCTGGAATTCGCCAGCAAAGCGGTACTCGCCGATGCCATCGAGGGTCGGCAGGCGATGAAATTGGATGATGTATGAAAAATCAGTTTCCGGACTCGACTTGTCCCGGTAAGGCCGATTGTCGGCCCTTCATCGGTGATCTTTTGGATCACACCTCTTTGAGGGAGTTGAGCCTCGTCTCGGTGGAACCGATACTATTACAGGTCTGCCTCGAAGCACCCCACTGAACGAACCCCCGACCATGCGTTTCGACACCGTCCAACACATGAAGCTCGGCCAGCAAATGAAGCTGGCGCCCCGGATGATCCAGTCCATGGAGATTCTGCAGATGCCGCTCATGGCATTGCAGGAGCGGATCGACCAGGAGTTGGAATCGAACATTGCCCTCGAGCAACTCGAACCGGGCATGGATGAAGAACAACTCGATTCCGAGCGCAAGGAAGAGGAGCGTGAGGATCGCATGGGCGAGCGCGAGCTGGTCGTGGGCGATGACACGCCCGACGGCGCCGAGGATTTCGAGCGATTGAGCATAATGGAGTCGTCCTACAAGGAGGCCTTTGACAATGAGTACGGCTCAAGTCGCTTCGGGGCCGCGACCCCCACCGGTGAGCGTGACAAGAAGATGGATGCGATGGCCAACGTCGCCGCCCGGGGCGAGAGCCTCACCGAGCAATTGCAGCATCAGTGGACGTTTGCCGAGGTCGAGCCCGATCACGCGCAGATCGGATCTCTGCTCATCGAATACATCAACGATGACGGTTTGCTGAGCGCCGATTTCGAGACGATCATTGATCAGAATCACAACATTCCGGGGATCACGCCAACGTTGGAACTGCTGGGGCAGACGTTGGCTGAACTGCAAAAATGGCTTGACCCACCCGGGATCGCGGCCCGCGACCTACGCGAGTCGTTCCTGAATCAGGTCGATCACATCGAACTGGAGGATGAGGAAGAACACGACTGGGACGTCGTTCGTCAGCTCATCCAGGATCATTACGACGATCTGCTCGAAAATCGATTGCCCAAGATTGCACAGGATTCTGGTTTGTCCATGCAGCATATTCACGATGCCATGGGTCTGATGCATCGACTCAAGCTCCATCCGGGACGTGATCTGGTGCCGGACGATGTGCCTCCCATCATCCCCGACGTGATCGTTGAATACGATGAGCCCAGCGATGAATACGTGGCCGGACTCAGTCATGGCTTGCTGCCCATGCTTCGAATTTCCAAGCAATACGAGCAGATGGCCAAGGATAAGGCGGTGGACAAGCAAACCCGGGAATTTGTGGGCAACAACGTCCGCAACGCCCAATGGCTCATTGAGTCAATAGGTCAGCGAAACAATACGTTGCTTAGGGTGGTCAACGTGGTGCTGACAAGGCAACGAGAATACTTTGACCATGGCCCCCAGCATCTCAAGCCCCTGCCCATGGTGGATGTGGCCGACCAGTTGGGGATTCATGTGGGGACGGTGAGCCGAGCGGTCGCCGACAAGTGGATGCAGACGCCCCGGGGGCTTGTGGCCTTGCGGAAGTTCTTCTCGGGGGGGACGGAGACCGAGTCGGGTGAATCTATGAGTTGGGACGCCGTGAAGGCCAGGCTCCGCGAGATTGTGGAAGGCGAGGATAAGTTCAAGCCCCTCTCGGACGAAGCCATCGCCCAGGCTCTGAAGAGCCTGGGAATCGATATTGCCAGGCGAACCGTCGTGAAGTATCGACAACAACTCGATATTCCACCTGCCCGAAGGCGCAGGCAATACAAGGACTGATTGGATCGACTTTCGGGGACCGAAGAGTCAGGCCTTGAAGTCGATGATCGATCCCCTCATCTTTTTCACGTTGGCCCGGGTCCGATCCTTCAAGTACTCATTCATCTCCCGTTGCTTTGTCTGCGCAATCGTCATGCGTTCTCCTTTCGCAAACTGGAGAGGCGATTTGTAGCCGATCAGCGTCATCATCGTGCGCGCTGATCAAGGGCGTGGCGAACTGGCCCGAATTGACCGATGGACCCCGCATTGCTTCAACGTCGGCGGAATCGCGCAAGAAATGCGGCCATGGTGCGTTGTTTCACCCATCACGCCGGATTCCTTAACGACTCCACAATCTAGGCAATCACTTCCGGATCGACTCGACCTTGAGGCGCAGGATCGAATAACCGTCGAGTTCGAAATGCTCCACGCGAAACTCGACGGTACGAGGTTCGTCGAGCGTGAATTCATGCACGTGCTCTTTCGGGGCGTGCCAGGTCCAGTCGTCGATGACGAGCGATTCGTCTACCCAGAGACGAAGCCCGTCGTCGGAGGTCGTTCGGATCCGCCACGTCCCGGCGGGGAAGGAAAGCGTCGTGGTGGCGATCGTTCCGAAGTGATCGACCTGTTCCATCGATTCGGGGCCCTTCATCGCGAAGTCGAAATCAAGCGTCGAGACGTTGACGACGGAATCGGCTTGTTCGCCCGCCTCGCGCCAGGTCTCGACGTCCTCGCGTGGATCGCAGGGCGACGCGAATTGTTTCACTTTCCAATTGGCATTGACGATCGTCCTGAATTCACCCTGCCAGTCACGATCCGGAAAACGCCACTGCACGTTGAGCAGGCAGACGCTGTCAGCCGGATCGTTCAAGGACAGCCTCACTTTTTCAATTTCGCCTGTCTGTGCATTCGTAAATGTCGTGGATCGAATTTTCAATGCGGGAGTGGAGGTCGTACGCACTTCCGGTTCGACATCCGATCCGAGAACGCGGTACTCCAGGCGACGCCCACCCCGGATCGACACACTCTCCTTGACGAAATGCAGCAGGGGCTGGACCCAGTCGTAGGGACCCCATTCGTCCAGAATGACGTGCTCGCGACCCTGCAAGTGGGTTCTGGCCCCGACCGGGTTCGACTTCCCGTGGGCCTCGTAGCGTGGGGTCTGGTGCATCAGCGCCGCGACCGAGACCTCCTCGATTTCGGAGCGTTGCAAGGCGTATTCCTGGCCGACCCGCTCGAAGGTGTTGTTGGAGACCTTGGTGTTCTTCGTGTCGCGCAATTGCACCGCGATGGCGTCGCCCTCGAAGCGATTGTCGTGGATGAGCGTGTCGGAGCTGTCCGGATGGTTCATCTTCGCCCAGGGCGAGGCGAGCAGGGCCTTGTCGTCGTCCCACCAGAGGTGGATGCCGCAGGCGTTGTTCCGAAACGTGTTGTGGAAGATGGTGTTGTTGAGACCATGTTCGATGTTGATCCCGCCTCGTTCCTGGCCATAGGCCATTTCTCCATTATTCTCGAAGACGTTGCCGGCGATGCGCAGGTCCTGGGAATATCCACCCCAGATGCCGCAGATGGCGTTCCCGACGAATCGGTTGGAGTCGATGACGTTGTCGAAACTGAAGGTCAGCTCGAGGCCATGGGCGACAGAGTCGGAAAAATCGTTGCCGATGATCCTGTTTCCCGTATGGCCACGGCCCTTGTACCACGACTCGTCTTCTTTCGGATTCGATTCCCCCAGCGCCTCGCGTCCGGCAAAGGCAAAGAGGCCGTCGCCGCAGTGGGTGGCGGAGTTCAGCGCAATCAGATTGTCGTTACATTGCTCGAAGAGAAGGATCCCCGCAGAATCCTGGCCTCGATTGTAGATCTTGTGGCTGTAGCCCCGGACACAGAAGTCAAAAGCATTGCGGGTGATCGTGTTCCCACTCGATCGCCAGAGGGCCAGCCCCCATCCCGAAAGAAACGAGCAGTCGTTGTCGTAGATCAATGAGTCATCGACGCGATCGAGGATGATCCCGTTCTGGCCATCCCGTACCTTGATGTCGTGAAGGACGACCTGGTTCGAATCTTTGATGCACACCCCGGCCCCGTACTTCTCGATCCATTCGCTTTCGTCGTTCTCATGAGGCCAGAGCCAGTCTTCGGGATCCTCAAGCTGGGGAGTCGAACCAAGACGCTGGCGAAAATTGCCCGAGACGTCGACATGATGGAGAGTCAGGTCGTCGGCCTGGGTGGCGAAGATGCCGACTTTGTAGCCCGAGACGATCGCGCCGTGCAGGGAGACCCCGGTCCCTTCGACCCGGATGCCGATGCCCGTGAACGCATCGGGCGCGGTTCCCGGTTCGGCGCCGTGCAGGGGAGGATCGAGGAATTCGACATCGATCCCGTCCCCCACAATGTGGATGACACCATTGGAGTCTTTGTCGAGGA
>JAPULD010000533.1 GCA_027295365.1 Planctomycetota bacterium | reverse complement strand
AACGCCATCGAATGGGGGGGTCGCATTCTTGAGGCTGGTCATGAACTCGGGGCTGAGTGTCCGGTAGGGGGGGATTCCCGGTGCAAATAGGCAATCAATGATCACGGTGTGCTCGCCATCGGAGAGCAGGAAGCCTTCGTTGGCGAGATGGGTGATAGTCAATCCCTTGGAATCACCGGCGGGATTCTGGAAGGTGGGGGCAAAAAAGGTTGCCAGGGTGACCAGTAGTTCTACGAAATTCATGCTCATGCTCTTTGTACCCGAATGGAAGGTTCATTATGCAGCCAATCAGGAAGGAAAACTCTCCCCTTATGACTGCTTGGCCTGCGATCATCAGTCGATTCGAGTAGGCTACCAGCCCTATGCGGTACGTCATGAAACAAAAGCTCTTCTCCTGGGGTGAAGACTTCACGATCAAGGACGAAGCGGGGCATGATGTGTATTTCGTGGATGGTCAGGCGTTCAGTCTCGGGGCGAAACTTTCGTTTCAGGACATGTCGGGACGGGAACTGGTCTTCATCCAGCAGAAGCTCCTGAGTTGGGGACCGACCTACGAACTCCATCGAGAAGGGCGGCTCGTCGCGGTCGTCAAGAAGAAGCTGTTCACGTTCTTCAAATGCGAATTCACGATCGACGTGCCGGGGCCGAACGATCCGATCGCCGAAGGTGACTTCATGCATCACGAGTATGAATTCAGGCGAGGCCTCGACGTGATCGGTCGCGTCTCCAAGCAATGGTTCTCCTGGACCGACACCTATGGCGTGGAGATCGCCCCGGGCGAAGACGATGTGTTGCTGCTGGCCTCGACCGTCGTCATCGACATGGCCTGCCACAAGAATGACAATTGATTCGGGGCAATCGG
Organism: Planctomycetota bacterium; assembly: GCA_027295365.1. Lineage (GTDB taxonomy): Bacteria > Planctomycetota > Phycisphaerae > Phycisphaerales > SM1A02 > JADFSH01. The sequence goes on along the minus strand of JAPULD010000533.1, from coordinate 2,798 downwards.
TATCGGCCTGCGCCCTCGATATCACTTGTCTTCGTGATCAGCACACCTGATACCATCCAATGTGCCGGGAATGGATGAAACTTCCAAAGACGTGGAATCGTACCTATTGCATGCAGATGATACGATCACTCGCGAGGTATTCGACCATGTCCACCCCCGACCGACTCGGCAAGCGCGATCCGCTTGAAGTGTTAGCCTCCACCATCGCCGAACTGGCGCAGCGAATCGACGGCAAGGACACCGCGGTGCTGCAGGCACGACCCTTCGAGGGCAAGTGGACACCATGCGAGATCCTGGGCCATTTCGTCGATCACGAGATCGTATCCGCATGCCGGGTACGCACCCTGCGATTCGAGGACGAGCCTTGGATGGGGCATTACGATCAGGAAACATGGGTTACCGTGCAGGGGCACAATGCGGCGGATCCTGCCGAACTGCTGCCTCGATTCGCTTTTCTTCGGAGCCTCAATCTGGCACAATACGAATCGCTGACGGATCTCGAATGGCACATGATGAAGCCGACGCCCGAGGGGGAATACAGTCTCGAACAATTGGTTCAGCGACATGCGAATCATGATCTGCATCATCTCGATCAATTGACGCGTTTTCTCAAGGCCATGACGGAAGGATGATTCACTCGTGCAATGGATCCTGATCGCCTATGCCGCGATGAGCGTCGTGACGATTCTTGCCTACGGTCTCGACAAGCGCAAGGCGAAGAAAAATGCATGGCGAACACCCGAGAAGACCTTGCATCTGCTTGAATTGCTGGGCGGATTCCCCGGGGCGTTGCTGGGTCAGGTCTTGTTTCGTCACAAGACGAAAAAGTGGTCGTTCCTGATCGTCACCTGGGCCATCATCGCGTTGCACGGAGCGGCGTGGGCCTGGTGGTTTCTGCGTGAGTAAGAAGTTAGGAGCGCCCCCGCCGCATAAAGCGGACGAGGGCGCGTCATGAGGGGCATCCGGGTTTGATATATTGTACGGTTCAACAGCCCGTGTGACGATGGCAAATCCTGACCTTCGGTTGGATCTTGAGTCTGATGCATTTACTCTGCGACGCATGAGCAGGACGCAGGGTGACACACCGCTGGTGAGGCCGTTGGACGAATTTCCGGTGAAGAAACGGGTTCCGGCAACGTCTACATGGTGCTGGCCATCGTGATGCCAAGCTTCGGGGTGGTGACGAGCCGTCGTCGGCGGGCCCGATTTGGAGACGATCCGGCGAAGACCAAATCAACCTGAAACCATCCATTTCTCCGGGCCTACAACTTTCTGACACTTGTATTCCATATCTGGAGATTCACCAAGATGAAGAAGTCAATGATGCTGGCGGCCGCTTCCCTCGTGCTCTGCGCAGGCATGCAAGACCCGATGGCAAGTGAAAAAAAGGCCGTCGAACGGGCGGTGCTGGATTACGTCGAGGGCGTCTATGAGGTCAAGCCGGAATTGATCGAACGCAGCGTCCATCCTCAATTGGCAAAAATCGGCTATGCGAGGCGTTCGGCGGAAGGTCCCTGGCGAGAGATCCCCATGACCTTCGAGCAACTGGTCGAGTTGGCCGGGAGCTACAACGCCGATGGTCGTATCGCCGAGGACGCGTCGAAGAAGGTCGAGGTTTTGGATGTCATGGACAAGACCGCCAGCGCGAAGCTGACCGCCGCCTGGGGGATCGACTACATGCATCTGGCCAAGTACGACGGAAAATGGCAGATCATCCACGTTCTATGGCAGACCCCACCCGCTGCTGCTGGTCATTGATCGACGCGAATTGCACCGAATCGGAACCAGTGCGAGAGCCGAACGCGAAAAGCAGAAGGTTCCCCCGCCGAAACTACGCGGCGCAAAGGCCCATCTTGCGCGAATCAGAAATATATTTCGACATATTTTGAAAACTAGGCTAGGTCAGCCAGCTTTTTTGCTGGCGCCTCAGCCTTTAGGCCTAGGTGATTCAAGATTCATTCTAATTCTGATCGATCAGGGCTTGAGGGCGATCACCTGAACTTCCACCCGGGCCTCACCTGGAAGACGGCTGACTTCAACACAGGCCCGGGCGGGATATGGATCGCCCATTCGGCGTCCATAGATCTCATTGAATCTTGCGTAATTGTCCAGATCAGTCAGAAAAACCGTGGCCTGAACGACGTCGTCAAAAGTGGCTCCCAGGCGGGTGAGTTCCGATTCCACTGCATCGAGCGTCGTCTCCACTTCAAGGTCGAAGGCTCCGCCTCGCTGGCCAATCTTGCCTGAGACGAAGATCAAGCCGCCGGCCTCCACGGAGCCTGAATAGGGGCCCAACGCGCCCTGAGCCTTATGGTGAACAGGGGTCCTCGATTGCGTCACACAGCCCGAAAGCAGGCCGGTGAGTACAACGCACGCCATGATGGATGATCGTTTCATGAGATCATCATCCGATGAGGGTCAGCTTCTGTCCAATTGGGGCGAGGGCGCTCGTGGCGGAGGATCGAGAGATGAATACGAGTGAGTCGGAATGGGGCGGGTCGTGCGCCAGTCTGGAACGCAATGTGGTCTTGAATGCCCGATCTTTCACACCTCGGGGGCCTGATCGAGTCTAGAATGAATGGTCGGGTCATCGCATTGGTGAATCACGTGATTGGTTCCCAGAATCATGAAATCCCTTCACGACATCCTCCGTATCCTGATCGAGGGCTATCCATACGTCTTGATGGGGATTTACGTCTGCGCTTTTGTCAGTGCGTTTGCGTTGATGTTCATCATGCCTCCGATTTCCCTGTTGTTGCTGTTCGTGGTTTTATATTCCCTGGCCATCGCGGTCGGGT
>JAPULD010000532.1 GCA_027295365.1 Planctomycetota bacterium | reverse complement strand
GACCTTGCTGGCAGTGGCGAAAATCTTGCTCATGGCGATCACGATGAACAGGAGGATGATCGTGGCGATCAGCAACTCGGTCAGCGTGAAGCCGGAACCGCTTCGTCTCGGGGCTTGATCAAAATGGAGTTGATGTCGATGCATTAGAGCTCTCGAACCGTGACATAGATGGGCGTCAGGGAATAGATGGCTTCAGGGACATTGTCACCATCGATGTCGATCTCAACCTCATCGGGCAGATACCAGAGGTCGGTCACCACCCCTTCGCTCACGACACCGAAATCCTGAACCACCCCGGGGTTTTCGATTGGATTGATCGGCACCCCATAATAAAAGAGTGGCCATTCGGTCGGATCCCAGGCATCCGGATCGGGGCTCGGTCGGGGGCCGTTCCAAGCAGCATACGGATTGCCGGCCAAGGCCTGGACGGGGCGTCGCAATTCAAGCGGTCCGTCGGCCAGGTCTTCACGTCCCGAGAGCACGCGATGGATGGTGTTGTTCTGGTCGAGAAGGATCTGGCCCGGCAGTTGCCAGACCTCGAAATCGTCAACGCCGTCGTTGTCGAATGGGGTGTAGTCATCACCGGCATCCGCGCCGAGCAAGGGCGTGGTGTTGAAACCACCCATCGTGGCGTCCCAGGCTCCGTAGGGAAGGCTATGTTGGATGCTGTCCTGATGAATGGCCAGGCGGATCGGAATCGCGGGGCGGTTGGTGATGCTGTTGTCGTTGAGGTTCTTTGATTCGGGGCGCAGCACGACCCGATAGGGAACCCCCGAAGGCCCCCCCTGGCTGGTGACGCGATACACGAAGATCGCGACGAGCACTTGGCCCTGGTAGCGCCGGAACATGCAATCCCAGACGTACTGGGGACGCGCGTTCTCGTTGCCGATCGCCTGGGGGTAATACCGCTCCTGCTGGGTGATGATCGTTAATGGGACATGATCAAAATCGTCATCGTCGACTTCAAAACCATCGGGAAACAGCACCGAATTCCAGGGAATCCTCAGGTGGTCGTAATTCGATGTGTCAGGGAGGGTGCTGTCCGCCTGGCTGTGGAAGATGCTGATGCTTCCTCCCGTTACGAACATCTCCACGCCCGTATTGGGATCCGTGATGTCCCGATCGGCGGTTATCAGGACGGGCCGACGCCATTCCCAGTCCCCTTTAAGGGTGGGTCGTGCAATTCTTCGCACTGTCGAAGAAGAGGCATAAATACCATTTAGAAAAGAACTTTCAAACAGCGGACTATTCTGATTTGCAGTATCCGGCGCACCAAAATACTCGGGCTTGAGCTTGCTGCGCAGCACCGCCATGGCGTTCTCGGCCACGATGGGACCGATCACGTCGTCGGTGGAGCGTTGATGCTGGATGATGCCGGCGGGAAACAGCGCCGAGATGCTGATCACGCCGATGCCCAGGATGAACATCGCCATGAGCACCTCGATGAGCGTGATGCCCCGTCGCCTCGTCGTCGATCCGCCGAGGCGGGATGCCTTGGGGCCTTGTTGCCTTGATGCCTTCATCCTCATCATCGCATGGACACTCCCGTGTAACTGTTGAAGTGAATGCGGTTGGCATTTTCACCGATGTATTGACGCAGATCGGTTTCGTACTGGGTCACGTTGGTGGGTGACACCCAATCCGTGGGCTCGAAAAACTCCCGGAACTCGACATCGTCATACACCGCCAGGAAGGGCACCACGATCACGATGGGTTCGTCGTCGTCAAGACGATGATCCCAGTTGTTCAGGCCCGGAAAATCATCATCCCCACCCAGACCTGGGAAGCCAAAGTTGTACTTTAACCCCTGGAGGCTCTGCATGCCGTCCTCATTGAAATCGATGAAGAACCCGATGGCATTTGAGGTGGGGATCTGAGAAACCACCCCCCCCGTCGGGTTGAAGAGCACGCCAATCATCCGACCCGAGGGCTCGCTGTCGGCATCCAGGGGCGAGTTCTGGTCGATGGCCGTGAGTTGCGCCTGCGTTGCCCAATTGTCATCTCGAAAATCTTCGTCGGCAGCCGAGTCATCGACGTCCGTCGTCTCGGCGAACAAAGGTCCGGCCAGCTTGATCCCCCGCGGCATCCGGCGAATCGGTTCCCCCGGAATCGGAATGAACCGGTCGATCAGGAAGCGGCTTCCCGAATCGTCGATCATCGATTGACCCGTCCATTGGGCCATGATCATCTCGATGACCTGGGTGTTGTCATCGAGCAGTTTGGGACGGAACACCACCACCACGAATTCACTTGTCTTCATCGCCTGAGCCCGGGCGCTGCCCAGTGCGGCGCTGACGGAGTTCGTGCCCGAGGAGAGCCTGATATTCCGGCCCAACGACTGGAAGGCGGCCAGCACGATCGTGCCGATGATCGCGATGACGGCCATCACCACCAGCAGTTCGATGAGCGTGAAGCCGAAGGTCGAAAAACGTCGAGTCGAGTCGACGCGGATTTTGTTTCGTCGTCTCGTCATGGTGTGATTCTCATCCTCAGCACGTCGTAGGAATACAAGTTGTCGGCTGCGTCATCGACGTCGTCCCGTTGGTCAGTCGTAAAGCTGTCCGATTGAACATCAAGATGCAGGTTTCCCCACTTGCCATCGGGGCCCGCGGAAGTGAAGTAGATGCTTCGATTGACCGCGACGCCATGCATTGTCTCCATGGCCGTGCGGATGGTCTTGTCGTTTTCGTCGTAGACGTAAGGCTCGTTGTTGACGGACTCGTCGAATAGTCGCCCCGGAAAGACGACGCGGATGGACTTGTCCCAGGCGTCTCGAATCCCGAGTACCTTGTCGCTCTCGTCGACCTCGATGGGGGCCGTATGCGGATCGTCAAGCTTCAGGAGGAACTGTGCATCGATGTTGGCCAAGATGCTGCGCGAATCCTGGGATCGATCGAGAAGGTCAACCAGAATGACGATGGTCTCGTCGAAATGGGCCTGGTCCTCGATGTCGGCCTGATCAATGTCGTAGACTTCGTCTAAATCGCTCGGCTCCCCGGGCTTGCCATAGGACAGTTTCCGGTCGGCGTTGAGCTCCCATTCCTTGAGGGCCGAGTCGAGGATGGTCATCACGTTCTGCGTCGACTGAACTTCGCTCCGGCGGGTGAAACCCGCGACGGTCATGAGCGTCAACGACGCCAGCAGCACGATGATGCCGATGACGATGAGCATCTCCACGAGCGTGAACGCCCGAGATGGTTTCATAACACGGCGGGATAAGGCGGAACAAGGCTTGTGGAAATCGTTCATTGACCGACCTCCACGATATTGTCCACGTTGAAGAATTCCGTGGCGGGGGCAAGGTTGAGGGGATCGGTCGGGTCATCGACGCGAATCTTGCGATTGAACCGGCGGTCCGGTCCGGCGGAGAACAACGCGAATTCTCCGGTCTGCAGTTCGTACGTGGTCAGATCGATGGTCGCTCCGCCGATCGTTCGGAGGGGTTGCCCCGCAGTGGCGGTTTGAACGATCGCTGCCTCGCCGGCCTGTTGGGGTCGAAGCACGATGACATCGGAAAGCGATGGCACGGCGTCGGGGATGCCATCGCCATCACGATCGACCGGCCTGAACGATTGTCCCGGGGCGCCGATCGGATAGGCCCGACGGTGGTAGTGGATGGGATTGCCCCAATAGTCCGCGATGGCCTTGGGAAAGGTGTCGTAGCCGACATCACCGGGAAAAAGTATTCGAGGCGGGTCAAAGGTGTTATCAACCGCGACCAGCAGTCGCGGGTTGCCAAGTTCCAGATATGGCCCGAGGACCTTGCCGAGACCGCCCGAACCGAATTGCTGGTTGCGTGCTCCCTTGGAGCCATCGGCGGCACCGTAAACCGTCGCGCCCCAGACGCCATCGCTGCCGGGATCGCGAATGCCGGGGTGTCTTTCGAGGTTTAAACCGTCGAGGGTTCGACCATAGCCGTCTTCCTGTTCGTCACCGTACCCGATAAGGAAGTCGGCCATCGAGGTGAAGGAATGCCAGTCCTGGATGTCGTCATCGTAATTGCCAAGGGCGGCGGGACTGGAAATGTCGGGCGGATTGAGCAGGCCCCGATTCTCATCGAGCACGACGGGCAAGGCCCCGGTGTCCTCGCGAAACTGGACCAGCGCCTGTTTCATGGAATTCATGAGCACCTGCGTATTGACACGCTGGGCCGCTCGCTGTGACTGCGTCAAGGCGACGACGATGAGGCTGATCAGGACGATGATCAGCGACACGACGATGAGCAACTCGATCAGCGTAAAGCCGAAGCGTCGAGGGGCCAGGGGAGTCCGGGTAATCCGGGGAGTCCGGCGATTCCAGGGATTCCGGGGATTCCGGGGATTCCGGGGGTGTCGATGAGATGAAGAGCCTGAGGACATTTGTTTGGCTTGCTCCACGAAGAAAAGAAACAGTGACGTTGCTTGAGCGGGGTCCGATCAGCCACCTGAGACGGACTCGATCATTTCCACGAGAGGAAGGAAGAGGGCAAGGACGATGGTGCCCACGATGCCACCCAACACGACGACCATGAGCGGTTCGAGCAGGCTGAGCATGGCTTGCACCGCAACATCCACCTCCTCGTCGTAGTTGTCGGCGATCTTCATGAGCATGGTGTCCATGTCGCCGGTTTCCTCGCCAACGTCGATCATGTTGACCACGAGGGAGTCAACGACCTTGGCCTCGCGAAGCGGGGCCGCGAATGTTTCACCTTCGCGAATCGAATCGTGCACTTTGGTCAACGCCTTTTCGTAGACGTAGTTGCCCGAGGTGTCGCGGGTGATCAAGATCGCTTCAAGAATGGGTACACCGGCCGAGATCAACGTGCCCAGGGTTCTCGTAAAGCGCGCAATTGCGGTCTTGCGCATGAGATTGCCCACCACCGGGATGCGCAAAC
>JAPULD010000531.1 GCA_027295365.1 Planctomycetota bacterium | reverse complement strand
AAAACGGATGCATCGCTGGTAGAACTGCTTGAGCATTATGCGGGGGTTCGCCCTGTCGATCCCATGCCCCATCGGAGGCTGGCGTTTTATTGGCTGGAGTCCAACACGCGTGAACGAGCGATTCCCCATCTGGAAATGCTGGATCGAGCTCAGGAGAAAACTCCGGTTTTTACGACGCAATTGGCAAAGTTGTATCGGGATTTAGGGGAAACGGAAAAAGCGGCCAAGAAGGCGAATCGGGCCCTGCATTTCGATCCTTACCATGCCGCGAGCCGGGAATTGGCCGCCTCGGTGGCGATCGAAAATGGCGATCTCACCCTCGCTCGTCGTCATATCAAGGCCCTGACGCTGATCGAGCCCGATCGACCCCAGCATCAGCGCCGTCTGGAGGCCATCGATCGGATGTTGGAGACTCGATAGCCCTCAATCCCCTCGAATTGGTTGCTGAATCGTCGATTGAGGCCTACCCTCAGCCTCAATTGCCCCCGATTCACCAAATCGGATTCCAGGAACGACGCTCGCCATGAAATTTCAGCTGCTGGACGAGATCATTGAACAATCGTCAGATCGCATCGTGGCGATCAAGCAGGTCAGCTTGGCTGAGGAATATTTGGCCGACCATTTTCCGACGTTTCCCGTCTTGCCGGGGGTGTTGATGATTGAGACCATGATTCAGGCTGCCCGTCGAATGCTGACTCCCCGTGGAAATGCCAGACTCGTCTTGGGTGAGGTCAAGGCCTTGAAATTCGGCTCCATGGTCAGGCCAGGTGAGATTCTCCACGTGGAAGTGAAGCTCCAGAAAGAACTTGGGGAAGACTGCTACGTCTGTAAAGGAACCGGGACCGTAATTCGTGACCACGTGAAAAAGAGTGGATCAGATGACCCTTCAACTGCCGGTAGCGAGACAGCCGTCTCTGGCCGGTTTACCATGAGGCCAATCCGGATCAATTGATTCGAGCCGAATCCCCCAGATCAGGATGGATTCGGCTGAAACGGAGTTCGAGAAATGCCCGAGACGATCATGACCCGCGATGATATTTTCAAGAAGGTCCAGGAAGTGCTCGAAGAAGCGCTGGGTGTTGACGAGGATGAAATCGCCTTGGAGACCAGCCTCACACGCGACCTGGAGGCCGAGTCCATCGACTTTCTCGATATCGTGTTCAGACTTGAAAAGACGTTCACATCCGAGAGCGCACCCTTCAAGGTCGAGCAGGGCGAATTGTTCCCCGAGAACCTCACCGAGAACCCCGAATGGGTAAAAGACGGGAAGCTCACCGATGAAGGCATGAAGATGCTTGAGGATCGCATGCCCCATGTGGATTTCTCAGGGTTCCAGGACGACCGCGAAGTGACGAAGGTCGCCGAACTCATCACCGTCAATTCCATCGTGGAATTCGTCGAGCGCAAGCTCACTTCGTGATCTCCACTTCAGGACGGACGCCATCCCATGCGGTGGATGTGGATCGACCAGATCATTCAATACGAACCGGATCGACGCCTCGTCGCGATCAAGAATGTCTCATTGGCCGAGGAGCATTTGCACGATCATTTCGAGTCGGGTCCCGATGGCGATGCATTGCCCTTGATGCCCACGTCGCTGATCATCGAGGGCATGGCCCAGACCGCCGGCATCCTGGTGGGCACGATGAGCCGCTTCCAGGAAAAAGTCGTTCTGGCCAAGGTGGTCAAGGCCACGATGGAGAAGGATGTCGTTCCGGGTCAGACGCTGCGGTATGAAGCGGAAATCGAACGCTACGACCCTTTGGGGGCTTCAACGCAGGGAAAAATCTTTCGCCTGACCCACCCCGAAACGGAATGGGAACAAATCGGCACGATCGATCTCATGTTCAGCCACCTCGATCAGAATGTCTCGGGGATTGAGTTTCCCGAGGAGAACTTCGTATTTTCCGACAATTTCAAGACGATCCTCCAGAGCGCGGGGCTGGCGCATCTTGCCGCAATTGAATCCGAATAAACGTCTGTAACGCCGACCCTGTCATGAGCATCCAAGGGGCGTACAATCGCATTGTTCTTCAACCCATCAATTTTAAGAAAGGGCACGACATGCCTCGCCTCCACGTTATCGATCCCACAACTGAATCAGGCCCCGGCGTCGACTTGCTGAATGGTCCGCTCAAGAGCAAGCAAATCAACATCTTCAAGGGCATCGCCAACAACGCCAACGTGCTCGAAGCGTTGCTCGGCTTTGGTCAGGGCATCAAGAATGTGCTCTCCGCTGCCGAGCATGAGGTCATCGCCCTCGTGTGCGCCGAAAAGCGTCACTGCGAGTACTGCACCGCCGCTCATACCATGGTGGCGAAGTCGCTTGGCATCGACGATGAGGCTTCGTCCAACATCCGTCAGGGCAATGTCGCCGACGAAAAACAGCAGGCCCTGATCGACTTCACGAGTCTGATCATCGAGACCAATGGATTCGTGACGGACGAGCAATTTGATTCGTTCAAGGCCGCCGGGTTCGATGATGCGGCGATCGTCGAAGTCGTGGCCGGCATCGCGAACAACACGTTCACGAACCTCTTCAACCACGTGAACGACACCGAGATTGATTTTCCGATTCCCGCCCAGGTCTGAGTGATTTCGGATCACCAATCACAACGCCACCCCATCAGGGTGGCGTTTTTCATGGGTTAAATAAAAAGGCCCCAGCCAGGGAGGCAACCAGGCGGGGCCGATCCAGGGGTCTGAATTGCGTCGTTGCTCACGACAATCAAAGCTTCCAAT
>JAPULD010000530.1 GCA_027295365.1 Planctomycetota bacterium | reverse complement strand
TTTGTGGGGATGACCTTGGGGATGGACTGAAGACCATCACGGGCCCAGCATTCGCAGACGATGACTTCGGAAGGAAGGGCCATGGGGTGATCCTTTTCAAACAGGATGGAATCGTGAAAATCGCACGGAACGGGCCACCAGAGCCGATGAATCAGGAGTGGTGGACATGACGAAGGGCATTTTACTTGACATTGCCCGGCGAGGCGAGAGACTGGGCCCTTCGATTTTGACCTTGGCCTCAAGCTCAAAGGAGCTGTCCATGAGCGAGAACATCCAACGACGCAAGGGTTTGTGTGGTTTTCAGCCTTGCGAATCCGAAGTGCAGGCCCTGATCGCCAAGGCCAAGGGGCATGAATTGGGGACCGACTTCCTGACGACCGGGTCGCTCGAAGCGGTGGCCGCGCTGTTCGAGACGCATGCGTTCACCGTCGATGCGGCGAGGCGGAAGCTCAACGATATCGGGGGCACGATGCCAGAAATCGAAACTGTCGCGACGGGGGCCGGGGTCGAGCTGAACGCGTGATTCATTCAGTTCAGATTTACCCGGAACTGAATTCCACATCATTTTAAATGTGATGAAATCGATTTTCATGGTTTCCCAATCAATCAGTCCATCCATGGACTGGCGATTCGTGTGGGGCGATCGCCACTGATGCAAAGGGTCATCCCATTGAATTCACGAATCCTGTTGTGCCTGCTGATCACTACGTTCGTTTTGCAGAATGCGCAGGCTCAGGACCAGTCTGAACCTCCACCTTCGGCAGTGGAAGAAGTGACGTTCAGCGTCGAGCAGATCCGGGAGGACTTTCTGGTCATGCGGGGGGCCATCCTGGAGGCCCATCCGGGGCTCTATCGCTTCACCGATCGGCGAAGCGTGCATGCGTTCTTCGATGCGACCTGGGCTTCGCTCGATCGGCCCATGACCGAATTCGATCTTTTTCGTACTCTCTCTCCCATCAATGGCGTCATCAAGTGTGGGCACACCAAGATGCTGCTTTCTCGTGAGACGACGAATCGATCCATTCAGGAAGACCAATTCCTGCCTCTTCAGTGTTCGATCATCGGCAACCGGCTTTTCATTCGGGAAAATCTATCGTTGCGTGATGATCTCGTGGAAGGCAGCGAGATCCTCACCATCAATGGTGAGTCGTCCAGATCAGTCATCGATCGCCTGAGGCCTTCACTCTGGGCAGATGGCGACATCGATCTCGCCCGGAATCAGAAACTGGCCGATGATTTTCTTCTCTGGTATGCCTGGCTGATCGGAACACCCGATCAATACGATCTGGTACTCAGTCAACCCGATGGCGCCGAGCAACAAGTCGAACTTGAAGCCCTGACTCTGACCATGATGCGAGAGCAACATGCAAGGCGTTCCGATGACACCGAGGAACCGGCTGATCCACCGGGTCAATTTGAACTACTTGAGCAGCAGAACGCCGCGGTGCTGACTATTAACTCGCTGTTCAATCCTCATTACGAACGGGCCGGAATGAACTTCGAGAATTTTCTCTCCGAGAGCTTCGAGACGATTGAGCGGGAAGGGGTCGAGCAATTGATCATCGACGTGCGCGGCAACGGGGGAGGCAATGATGTCAATGGCCGACTTCTCGTGTCCCACCTCTTCTCACAGCCCATCCCGTTCTACCGATCCATCGCCCCGGTGACCCGTATCTTTTCCTACACCAAGTACACCCCAGTAGAAGATCCAGCGGAGATTGACGAGATCTTCGAGCGGTTCACCTTGACCGAACAAGGGGGTTACGAATGGAAGACGAATGAAAAACTCGCGGCGATGGTTCCGGCTTCATTGGTCTTCGAGGGGCGGGTCATCGTGTTGATCGACGAGGGCAGTTTTTCGGGGGCCGCGGAGATAGCCTCCTTGCTTCGGCATCACAAGCGGGCCGAATTCGTGGGCCGTGAGACGGGGGGGACCTATGTCGGCAATAACAGTGGCCCCGGTTTGGATATTCACCTTCCCAATTCAGGCATACGTTTCCACATGCCTTTTTACCGCTATGAGATGGCGGTGGATCCAGGTGAACATCCGACCCGAGGAATCCTGCCAGATCACGAGATCACGCCCACCATGGACGACCTGATCAGCGATCGCGATATGGCGATGGAGTACGCCATTGAATTACTCAGAAATCGTTGAGTAAACATTTTCGGATTGGTGGGAGACTATCACGTCACCGACAACGTGGGCTGGACGTATTGCCCGCTCAAGGTGGCGATGGAAATCTGGCTGGCCAGATTCTTGCACAGTCCATCCAGCTTTTCGGAGATGTCATCGCTGACGTTCCAGTTGGCCAGGGGGGTGCCGGCATCAGAATTTTCGCGCAGCTTCATGTGAATCGGCAATGATCCCAGGAAGGGCAGATTCATGCCCGAGGCCATATGCTCGGCTCCGCCCCGGCCAAAGATATTGTATTCCTTGCCATCATCACCCACGAAGTAGCTCATGTTCTCGACGACGCCCAGTATGTTCACGCCCAGTTGCTGGAACATGCGAACCGCGCGGCGGGCGTCGTCCTGGGCGACCTTCTGGGGTGTACAGACGATGACCGCGCCCGAAAGAGGCAACAACTGGGTCAACGTCAAGGGGACATCACCGGTGCCAGGCGGGAGATCGACGATGAGATAATCCAAGGATCCCCATTCGGTTTGCGTCGCGAGTTGCTTGAATGCGCCGTGGGCCATGGGGCCACGCCAGATGAGGGCTTTTTCGGGATCGACCAGCTTGCCGATGGTCATGGTCTTGATGCCATGGACCTCGAAGGGAAGAAGCATGTTGCCTTGGGTCTGCTGGCCTTGAAGCGATTCGAGCCCCAGCATGGTGGGGAGCGATGGCCCGTAGATGTCGCCATCAAGCAAGCCGACCTTGGCCCCGAAGCGTGCCAGTCCAGTGGCGAGCGTCACCGCGACAGTTGACTTGCCCACGCCTCCCTTGCCTGCCCCGACTGCGATGACATGCTTGACCTGGGGCAGAGGACTTTGCTTGTCCTGCATTTTTTCGTTGAGGGGGCGAACGTCCGCCGTGAATTCGATGTTGATCGCCCCGAGTTTTTCCCCATGTTCACTCGCCTTGGCGTTGATGGCCAGCTCGATACCCCCCTTGATCTTGTCTTTCATGGGACAGGCGGGGGTGGTCAACTCGATGGTGATGAAGACGTCGGTTCCCTCGCTGCGAGTCTCTTTCACCATGTTCAGGGTGACGAGATCCTTGTGCAGGTCGGGGTCCTGAACGGTACGCAATGCGTCTTTGATCTGGTCTGGGGAGAGGGGCATGGAGTCAGTCTCGCAGGGATAGGGGGTAGATTCAGCCCATGATAGACGCCTTTTCTCCAGAAGACCGGACAGTCTTCAATTCAGTGAGCGAGAAGAGACTGACATGCTCCGTCAAACCTCGGGCTATGA
>JAPULD010000053.1 GCA_027295365.1 Planctomycetota bacterium | reverse complement strand
AATTGCCGCTTCTTGGTGTCGGACAATGCGTTCCATTTGTTGACACAGCCACCGCAACAGAAACCAATGGTCACGCCGTCATAACTGACGGTTTCAGCGCCTGAATCGACCTTGTTGTCGGTCATGATCGGGCACGTATCGTTGATGGCGCCCATGTTCACGGAAGCCTGCGTCGTGGCGCCCGCATCACCATCGCTCTTGCAACCAGTGAGCGTCAGGGTCAGGCCGGCACCGGCCACAAGCAGAACGGGAAGACAACGTTTGATGATGCGAATCATTGTGATTCTCCTTGTTCGATCGTATTGGCGACAAGTCGATACACGGCACGACTCGTTTTAGCCAAGAAAGTTGTTTTCATGGAACCCGTCGTCAGGATGAAATATTCCCAGATATCAGCCTCGTTGATTCGGCCATTGTACCCAGATTATCCGAGTCCGCCCCAAGCCCGAAGAGTCCTCGTACCGTTTCCCACGACGAGAGCGACATTGTTTTCGAGAACACTTGGAAATCACTTCATCATGGTGGCCACAAACAAGCCCGGCCCCTTGCCCCTCGTGTCGGGCCTGAGACGCTGGAATCGATTCATTCTCAATCCTGCCTTGCGCACCCAACTCTTGACGGTTGACTCCTTGAAACCCAGATGCACATGACCCATCGTATGGCGGTAGGACTCCCTGTCGTGGGCGATCATGTCAACAATCAAGGCCATCCCCCCGGGCCGAAGAGTCCGTGCAACTTCGTTGATCACGGCCACCGGATCGTCAATGTGATGCAGCACAAGCAAGAGCAACGTGATATCGATGGAATCATCTTCAAGAGGCAGTGCATCCAATTCACCCAGCCTGAATTCAACATTCTTCAGCTTTACGAGGCGCTTTTTCGCAGCTTCAAGCATGGCAGGCTCACGATCGATCGCCACGACCTTCATGACCTGGGGCGCGAGAAATTCAGCCGCATTGCCCGTCCCGCAGCCCAGATCCGCCACGATGGAATCGCCTGGCAACAGACTCAACAACGCTTCAAGCGTAAATTGATCACCGAAGAGTTCACGGCGAAGCTGATCCCATTCACTGCCCAGACGGCCAAAAAACGACTTGCTGTCCGTACGGCGCTGTGCGAGCACTTCATCGAGCCTCGCGTCGTCTTCCTCGAGTGCGGGGGGGCTCCCGAGTTGCTGCTTGGTCAGGGTCCAGAGCTCCATTGCTTCTCGACTGATTCGATCGGGGGCCATGCGATACAGGCTGGCCGTGCCTTCGCTTCGTTTGGTTATCCAGACCCCGTCGGACAGGTTCTTGAGATGCCGGCTCACTGTTGACTGCGGCAATTGCATCGCCCGGGCGAGTTCACCAACGCTCAATTCCTGTTGCTCGAGCAGACGCAACATGCGCAATCGAGCCAGATCGCTGAGCGTCGAAAGCCAACTCAACAGGGGCGGACTGTCCTCGGATGATTTCATGGATGCCTATGGTATCGAACGTCGCGTCGCAGGAATCAAATACCGGGAGGCAAAGCCAGGGTCGGTCCCGGAATCTCACCCAAGTCGCGAAGACGATTCTTGACCGCCTCATCGAGGGGGTCGATCCCGTAGGCTTGCCGCAGTCGAGTGACTGCTTGTTCGAGATCTCCAATGCGTTCAGAGAAAGAGGCGGCCTGAAGGTAAGGCAGCACGGATTCACCATTGTCGAGCAGGATGGCCGTCTCGATCGCTTTTCGTGCCGAGTCGGGATCACCCATTTCAATCGAGTAATGGGCCAGACGCAGGTACGAGGTGACGTCCTGCTTCGATTGAGCCCTTTCCCGGAGGAACGAATACAGCTGGTTCTCATCACCATCCCGGAAGATGGCTTCGGCCAAAGCGGCTGCCACTTCGTCATTCGCTGGGCGCAACGTGTGGGCGATTTCCAGGGCTTGCCGTGCCTCGTAGGTTCGATTCAATTCCAGGTGGCAGACCCCAAGGAAATACTGAGCCTCCCAGTTGCCGGGGAAACGGTTGACGACATTCTGGTAATTGTCCACGGCCTCGGCGAACTCACCTCGCTTGAAATGTCGCTCGGCATCTCGCTGGAATGCGGTCGCGGGTTTTTGAGCGTTGCTGCAACCGACCATAAGCGTCGAAAGGGCAAGCGTCAGGACGATTGGAAATGACAATTTCATCGCATTGGCTCCACAGTGAGAGATTCTCACGCTCATAAGGATAAAGAAGCTCAGCCGCAAGACCTTCCAGCGCAAAGTCTTCCACAGGACCACTCGACCGGGTGAGGCGATATTCTTCACCTCTGATGCCATCTCCTGCCTCTCACACAGAACCCTGGCCGACGGTGCAGCTTCGCCATGAATTGCCCGAGGGGTCGTGGCATATCGACTGGATGCTGGGACAGGATCGGGCCGGATCGGCGAAATTGGTCACATTCCGGCTGCCCAGGCCTTTGGTGGAATTGTCACCCGGGCAATCTCTTGAGGCGATCAGGCTGGCCGAACATCGACCGGCATACCTCGATTACGAAGGCCCCATTTCAGGCAACCGGGGTATCGTGACACAAATCGCCAAGGGAGACATCATCGATTGGG
>JAPULD010000529.1 GCA_027295365.1 Planctomycetota bacterium | reverse complement strand
CTGCCCACCACCCGCCCCAGCAATGCTTTTACGGGATGGTAATGCTTGACCATGATCACCGTTTTGTCGCATCGCTTGGCGATGGTTTCGGGGATGGAGCCAAACAGGATCTGGGGGTAGATCGACTCGCCCGAGGCACCCAACACGAGCGCATCGTAGTCCTGCTTCGCTTCCTCGATGATGCCCACCGGAATCGATTTGTGTTCGATGACCTTGCTCTGCACATCCAGGTGATTGGTCGCCTTGATGCGCTGAATCGCCTCGTCGAGACGCTGCTTAACGCCCTCTCGCTGTTCCGGGGGTGCATCGGGTTGAGCGACGCTGGTGATGGTCATGGAACCTTCCCGGGCCCTGACCAGTGAGGCGATGTATTGTTCGGCGCATCGGGCGTGTTCGCCCCCGGCCGTGGGAAGCAGGAAACGTCTCAAGGGTTCGTGCGTGGTTTGCTTGACCAGCATGATGTCGCATTGTGCGTGATTGACGACGGCATCGACCGTCTCGCCCAGGATTTTCTTGGTCGTCGTGGTGTATCCCTTCCAGCCCATGACGATCAGGTCGCAATTTCGCTGCTTCGCTGTTTCAAGGATCGCCCGGGCGGCGTTGTGCCCGACCCTCACCAACGACGACACGGGAACATCGTGGCTCAAGGCCAACGAATGGGCGTTCTCCAGAATCGTTCGTTCCCGTTCCACGATCGAACTCTCGCGGGATGGCGGCAACTGCTCGGGGACCAACGCGACCCTCATGGTGACCAACTCGCCATCCCGTTCGCTTGCGATGGCCGAGGCGATGTCGATCAACTGGGCCACGTTTTTCGGATTCGCCAGGGGGACCAGTACTCGAAAACGATGTTCTCCCGTCGTGGTGGATTGTTCCAGGGCGATGCGCGACGGGGCTCCGGGCATGGCGCCTTCTCCCGCCTTGGTGCCTCGCCAGATGACGAAGCCTCCGAATCCCAGCGCCAGACATCCAAGGGCCTTCAGCATGGGCCCCGGGTGATGCATGATCTGGCTCAGCAAGTAGAGGTTTGCCAGAATGCCCAAGGCAGGCAGCAAAGGAACCAGCGGCACCCGGAAGGGACGCTCCATGTTCGGGAACTTCCTGCGGTGGACGATCAACGCCATGTTCACCATCGACAACGCGACCAAGAGCACCGTATTGGCAAAGTGGGCCAGGTCCTCAAGCTCCATGCTGATGGAGAAGATGAGGATGGTTCCACCCACGAGCAGCAAGGCGATGATCGGCGTTCGGGTCTTTGCACTGACGGAACCGACTCCCTTGGGAAAGTGTCCGAGGCGACTCATGGAAAGCGTGACCCTAGAACCCGCCATGATGGAAGCGTTTGAGGCGCTGATCATGGAAAACAAGGCACCGGCGACGATGACCATGCCCCCGATGGGGCCAAGGAATTGCCGGGCCGCGTTACCCATGGCCGATTCGGTGTATTCGCTCAATCCCGCGGCGATGATCACCAGCACCACCATGGTGTACACCACCACCACCACGCTCATCGAGATTAAGATCGCCAGCGGGATGGTCTTGGTCGGGTTCTTCACTTCTCCCGCCGAGGCGGCAATTGCTGAGAACCCAAAGAACGTGATGAAGACCATCGCGGTGGTACTGCCGATCTTGGCGACGTCGCTGTTGAAGCGATCGATCAGTTCCTGGCTCCTTACGCTGCCCAGGCCTCCCACGACGAACCAGATCAGCAAAAGCACCTTGGCGAGGGTGATCACGATTTGGAAGATGCCGCTCTCTTTGGTTCCCTTGACATTGATCATGACCAACGCAATGAGACCAAGGACGCCCGCCGCGCTTTTAAATGGCGCCGCCCAGATGAATTCGTGGAAGTAACTCGAAAAGCTGGCCATGTAAAAGCCACATGACGAGGTGTAACCCAGAAAGAGAGCCCACCCCACGAAGTAGGCGAATGGCGGTTTGAGGGTGCGCCGGACGTACAGATAGCCTTCACCCGATTCGGGATAGATCGAGACGAATTCGCAATAGGTCAGGGCGGTGAACATCGCCACGATGGCGGCGAGCAGAAACGACACGATCGCGGCCGATCCCACTTCGCGCACCGCGAGGCCCGAGAGCGTGAAAATGCCCGCCGCGATCATCGTCCCGATGCCGATCGCCAACGCCGACGTCAAGCCGAGGTCGCGGCTGAGTTCCGTCTCGATGTGGAGCGGTTCGGGCTGGCGTTGATTCGTGGCCATGGGGTGAGCACGATACTCCACTTCATGGAATCTGAGGCTGCCTGATCACGGGCATAACGCATCATCGCAACAGATGAGGAATGATTTCGCCTGCATTGCCGGTCAATTCCAGATCGGCCAGATGACTCGCCCCGCTGGATTCGGTGTTCACGATGATGATGGTGGCCCCATTGGACTTTGACAGATCAAGGAGGCCCGCGGCGGGATACACCTCGGCGCTGGTTCCGATGACAAGCAGCACATCGCATTCGATGCAAGCCTGTTCCGCCTTGTTCCAGGCTTCTGGGAGCAACGATTCGCCAAACCAGACCACGCTGGGTCTCATGGAGCCGCCACAACGTGGGCAGGCATGCAACGAAGGGGGATCCGAGAGATTGATCGCTTCCTCATAACCACAGAGATCATGACAATGATCCGAGGCGATGGTCCCATGCAGTTGAATCAATATGTCGGGATCAACTCCGGCGCGGATCAGCAGGTCATCCACGTTCTGCGTGATGTGTTGCATCTCGCCACGAGAGGCCAGGGCCACGTGGGCGGCATTGGGCTGAGCCTGGGCTACGTACCGACGACGATCGGCATACCAGTCGATCACCAGTTTTGGATCGTCTTGGAACCCTTGGGGTGAAGCGAGTTTCATCGGGTCGAACTTCGTCCATACGCCTTGCGTATTCGCGTCCCGAAAGGTCGCGACTCCCGATTCTGCGCTGAGACCGGCCCCGGAAAAGGACACGACTCGGGACGCTTTCGAGATCAGATCCGATGCCGTTCGCAACTCGGAACTGTTCATTTATTCTGTCCAACGACCCCTTCAGGCTGGCCATCAGTGATCGGGGCTGATTCAAGGGGGGGAATCAATCCACTCGCTGAATCGAAAGCGGTTTTGACCTCACCAATCAAGCGGCCATTGAATCGGGTTTTGATTTCATCTCGAAGACGCAGGGCAGCCTCCTGGTGCTGGGGGGCGATCTCACTCAAGACGGCGATCCAGGGTTCAGGGGTATTGGTCATCGTGTACGACACGTCATAACGACCCGTGAGCAAGGCAGCCTCGAATTTCATTCGGCCCAGGGGTGAATCAGGCGTCACGTCGGGCATTGTCTCGAGGACTTCGAATGCTCGCTGCCATTCACCAAGTTCGATCAATAGAGGAGCCCATCGCCTGACGATACGTTGTTGGTGTTCCGATCCGAGCTGATCGGGGGGGAGCATGGCCACTCGACCCAGAATCGTGTGTCTCATCTCAGGCGTCGAGTATTCGAGTAGAGAGAGGATGTCATCGATGAGGAGAATTTCCGCTGGCGGAAACGAAGAAGCGACCCGCGCGAC
>JAPULD010000528.1 GCA_027295365.1 Planctomycetota bacterium | reverse complement strand
CCTGCAATGTGGCCTCGTAGGGGGCTTTCCGGGATCGACCCGGGCGACAGGTGATCACTTCGCCCCGGGTGGCGATGTTCGCCTCGGCCCCATGAACCGGCCCGATCAACGCCCCCGCATCCGCAATGGTCTGCTCGGCGTGCTCCTGCTCATACCGCATGGGCATGTGAAGCAGCAGATCCGCCACGCACCGGAGCCCCAGGAGCCGGAACTTTTCTGCCTGACGATCGCCCACGCCCGGCAGGAGGGCGATGTTGGTTCTGAGCGTGATGGATTGACGCGCCGTTGTCATAGAGTCGAGGTCCAGTTCCCCGAACGATATCATCCCCAGCATGGCGAGGCGTTCATTCAATCCTGGGAAAGCCAAAGGCGACCTCTTCGCCAAAGAGGAAGAGCCCCCCTCACGTCAGACTCGAAAGAATGCCAAGTCGCTCGCCCAGACCGATCAGCTCAGCGTCACCCAGGTCGCTCAGCTCATCAAGAATACGCTGGAGCAGCGGATTCCATCACCATTGCGGGTGGTGGGCGAAGTCAGCAATCTCAGCGTCAGGAACCATTGGTATTTCTCGCTGAAGGATGACGCTTCGGTCGTGAGTTGCGTGGCGTGGGCGAGCGGAGCGAAGAAATTCGGCTTCACCCCCAACGATGGGGACGAGGTCGTGGCCACGGGGCATATCAGCCACTACACGCCTCAGGGCCGCACCCAGTTCTACGTGACCAAGCTGGAACCCGTCGGGGCTGGCGCGCTGGAGTTGGCGTTTCGGAAGATGTGCGATGAGCTTCGCGAGCTTGGGTATTTCGATGATCAATACAAGGTTCCCTTGCCGAGCTTTCCCCGACGCATCGCGGTCATCACCTCGGCCACCAGTGCGGCTCTCCAGGATGTCATCGACACCACGGCCCGGCGTTGCAAAGCGGTGGGCCTGCTCGTGGTCGATGTCCGCGTCCAGGGTGAAGGTTCCGCTAAGGAAGTCAGCCGTGCAATCAAGTGGGTGGATCGACATCACAAGAAACTTGGGGTGGATGCCATTCTCGTCACTCGGGGCGGCGGATCGATTGAGGATCTCTGGGCGTTCAACGAGCGGGTCGTGGCTGATGCCGTGTTCAAGTGCTCGCTTCCCCTGGTCGCCGCGATCGGGCATGAATCCGATACCACGGTTGTGGAATTGGTGGCGGATGTCCGGGCCGCGACGCCCACCCAGGCGGCGATGCTGCTCGTCCCCGATGCCACTGAATTGCAGGCCCAACTCGATCATGTTGAACACCGCCTGCATTCGTTGGTGAGTCGCAAGGTGGAGCGATGCCGCGATCGACTGAATGCGATCGAGCGGATCGAGGCGTTTCGTTCGCCCCTGGCCCTGGTGGATCTGGCTCGGGATCGTCTCGGAAGGCTCACGAAGGACCTGCAACGCGTGCTGCATGGTCGTCTTGCCCACGATCGCGTCCATTTCGAGCGTCTGGCGGGGCGATGGATGCAGCTTCACCCCCGGACGCTTGTTTCGGAGCGTCATGAACGTCTGGCGGTGCTGCGCGATCGTTTGCATCGGGCCTCGTTTCATCACCTGCACGAGGCAAGGCAGCGAATTGGCTCGATCCAGCGAGAACTTGTGGCCATCGACCCCAGGAATGTCCTCAAACGAGGGTACAGCTACACGACGGATCGATCGGGAGAGCTGGTACGCCGGGTCGCCGATGTGAGTTCTGGTCAGCATCTGGTGACGCATGTGGCCGACGGGACGATCGACTCTGTGGTGGGGGGCAAGGCCATTCGCCCCAAGGCGAATCCCAGAAAATCGGTGAAGAAGTCTGAGCCTGGCGCGGATCAGATGGACCTGTTCGGCTCATCTGAGTAAATTGCCTACACATGCCCACCAAGAAGACCACGAAAAAACCATCGCAAGCCTTGAAGCTCAGCTACGAAGAATGCGTCGAGGAGTTGGAAGGGATTGTCGAGAAGATCGAATCTGGCGAGATCGGACTGCAGGAAAGTCTCGCCCAGCGCAAACGGGGGGATGAATTGATCAAGCGGTGCCGCACGATTCTGGACGAGGCGGAACAGGAACTCAGGCAGATCAATGCCGAGGGTGAATCGACCGATGAATGAAGTCGTGAGCCATAGGGGATACACCGCATGATCGAGCTGCTGGCCCAGACAACCCTACCTTCGCTGTTCATGATGCAGCACTTGCCGGTGCTGGTGTTCGTCTTCACTTTCGGGGCTTGTGTCGGCAGCTTCATGAACGTCGTGATCTATAGGCTTCCCGCAGGGATGAGCGTCATCTCGCCCCCGAGCCGGTGCCCGATCTGCGGGGCCCGATTGAAATTCTTCCCGGAAAACCTGCCCATCCTGGGGTGGTTATTCTGCAAGGGGAAGTGCCGCCATTGTGCCGTCCGAATCAGCCCCCAGTACATGATCATCGAGCTGACGATGGCGTTGATCTTCACGGCCTTCTACTTCCTGATGTATTACTACCGCCCCACGGGGGGAGGCATCGTCTCGCAATGGTGGTTCGCCCATGGTCCATTCATCACGATCCCCAGCCTGATCGCCTTGCTTATCCTCATCGCCAGCCTGATCACGATGACGATCATCGATGCCCGGACGTTCTTGATTCCCCTCCAGATCCCGCTCTTTGCCACGATCACGGCCTTCATCATGTGGCCCCTGCAAACTTTGCTGCCACTGCGAGCGAGAATATTGCCTTCCTGGCCAATCCAGACCTTTGAATGGCAAGGATGTGGCCTGATTTTCGGGGGCATGCTCGGGCTCCTGATCTCCTACATCCTCTTGAGAGCAGGAAAACTTCGATACAGCTTCCATGATTACAACGAGTATCTCCCCGAGGGATCGATGGACGAGCCACCTTCAACATCCCATTTCACGATGTTTGAATTACTGTTCTTCTATCCCTTGCTGGTCGGGTTCTTTGTCGCTGCTTTATCCCAGCCCTGGATCGGCGCGGTGGTGGGCGTGGTCTTGTCCATCATCCTGCTCATCATGGGTCGGA
>JAPULD010000527.1 GCA_027295365.1 Planctomycetota bacterium | reverse complement strand
GCCGACGATCCTGGAGCATCAGAAACTCATTCGCCGCGTCATCGTCGCCCCGCATGTTCAGGATTACGCGGTGAGGCTTGTTCTGGCCACGCACCCCCAGGGCGATCTCGCCCCTCCCGTCGTGAACCAGTTCCTGCGTTTCGGCGCCTCGCCCCGGGCGGCTCAGGCCATGGTATTGGCGGGCAAGGTCAAGGCCCTGCTTGATGGCCGGGCCAACGTCTCCATCGACGACATCCGCCAGATGGTGCTGCCCGCAATGCGACATCGCATCCTGCTGAATTTCGAAGGCGAAGCCGAAGGCATGCGGACCGACACGATCCTGCAGAACATCGTGGACACGCTACCCGTGGATGTGGGCCTGCAGATGGCCTGATCCCCCTGCTCCTATCTACTTACGAGGAACACCGTTCCGCTGCGCTTCACTTCGCTGTCCGTGGCACCCGACCCCCGAACATTCTGCTTGGCTAAGGCAATACCTTGACCGGCACGCGCAACTCGTTGTGCTGGCCAATGGTGACGACGAGTTCATTTGTTTCATCATCCGATCCGTTGGTTGAGGCCATGTCATCCTCGACCAGGGAGAGATTCAGAGTCCCCATCCACGATGTCGATGATTCATCATCTTCATCAACGCGTCGCCATCCCTGGAATTCTACCAACAGCCCATCCAGGTCGGGCCAGTACGGGTCGAGTGGCCTCATCATCGACGCCGAGGTCTCGGCCAAAAGCGTCAGCGTTCCGGGTTGGTCCCGGGCAACGGTGACCTCGGATTCCTCGCTTTTCAGCGACATTACCACGCGTCCATACGCGATCATTTCCATTTTGATCGGATCATCCTCGCTCTCGAAGATGATGGTGATGTGCTCTTTTTTCTTTCCCGGGTGTAAGAGCTTCATCGCGGTCACGATTTCCAGGGCTGCACCGGGTTCGAGCGTCTTGGTGCTGGCCACGGGGGTTACGCAGCCGCACGATGAGCTGATCTTGGCGATCTGCAGCGTTCGCTTCGTCGTGTTGGTGAAGGTGAACGTGTGGGCGACCGCCATGTCAGGCCCCGCATACTGCACCACGCCAAAATCCTTCACGAGCGTCCCTTGAAGCAGTGGCCCCTTCTCTTTGTCGCCACACCCACCCAAGGCAGTGATGGTCAACAGAAGAAACGCCACCCAATGGTGTGTTGATGCGATTCGATATCGGATTGAGGTGATTCTCATGTCGTGCATACTCACGTTCCATATACACCATAGGATCCAGGAGGTGACCAAGACCCATAAGTCTAGCATTTTCAATGACATGATTAAAGGCGTGATCCGGAACTGGTGGGCGTTGGAGTCGAGAGAAAAAAGTGATTTGCGTATGAGCAGTTGTCTTTACCCCTCGCCCTTGAGGGAGAGGGCTGGAGAGAGGGTGAAGTATTCGAACGTTATTGCGCGAATGGCTACCCAAAAGAATCTGTTGGCCCCACCCTCCTTCTGGCCTCCCCTCAAGGGAGGGGGGAATCGTCAGTCGCATCGCGACGCTCCGCACTCGGGACAGCGGAGGGTGTCGGCGCCCTGGAGGTTGTAGCCGCACTCGGAGCACTTGCCCGGATCGAATTGTCCAACCCGGAAGGTGGTGTAGAGCGCAAAGAGATTCAACATGCCGAGAAAGACAACGATGGTGGCGAAGGTCGCCCCCCACTGTCCCCGGGCCACGAAGACGATGGCCCAGGCCAGTGTGAAGAGATTCAGCAGGGAGGCCAGCCCCCGGACCACGTGAATCCACTTCGTTGATTTTTCGGAAACGACACCCGCGATCGTGAGCAGTGCCCCGAGAAACATCAATCCGATGACGATCTGGGTCAACCCGAACGCGATGGTGCCTGACACGTACAGGGGTAGGATGGATGGACTCGAGAGCAGGAACAATGCCAGGGTGATGAGACACAGGCTGCCCGAGGTGAGCCGAACGATCTCAGACCTGATGCCTTCGCGCTGAAACATGGTTCTGGTTTCGAGCGTGGATTACCTTGGCTTGCCGCACTCTGGACAGCGGAGCGAATCGGAGCCACGGAGATCGTAGCGGCAATGCCAACAATGGTTCTTCGGTATTGGTTGGTAGCGGCGGGCGAAGTACATGCCTACGAAGGATATTGCGATGAGTGGAACGGAAAGCGCAAAAGGTGGGAGATCGAGAGTTGGACTACCAATGTCCATAAGCCATAAGACCAACACAGCAGCGAGTAGCAGGCCAAGATATCCAATGCAGAATTCACGAAGCGTGGCAAGCGTTGGCGATCCAGAACGACGAAAGATTGCAATCGTGCAAAGCAGATTGCATGCTACAAAAACAATCGACAGGTATTGCAGATGCCATGAAACCCCATTGGATTTCGTAAACATTTCGACCACCACGCCTACAGACGCAAGCGTCAGGAGTGGCAGGATCACCGCAGAGAGTGTGACGGCCAAAGATGGGAAAAAATAGATTGGCTTTGGCATCACCGCCCCCTTGCCATTACCCCGCCGCTTTGGATCGCTTCTCGGGCTTGGGCGACACCTTGATCTCCGCGTGGTGGTCGTCGAACTCATCGCCCCGGAACGTGCTGGCCAGATACGCCTCGCGCACCATCGGGTCGTTGATGATCTCCCGGGGCGTACCCTGGCGCAGGTTCTTGCCCTCGTGGATGATGTACGCCCGGCTGCAGATTCTCAAAGTCTGCTGGACATTGTGATCGGTCACCAGCATCGCGATGCCCTCGCTGGCGAGCTTGCGAACTTCTTCCTGAAGTTCCTCCACGGTATGGGGATCGACCGCGGCGAATGGTTCGTCCAAGAGCATGAGCTTGGGGCGAGTGATGAGAGCCCGGGCGATTTCGAGCCTTCGGCGTTCACCTCCCGAGCACGTCCTGGCCAACTCGTTCGCCTTGTGGGTGAGGCTGAATTTCTCCATCAGTTCCAGGGCGCGTTCGTTCCTCGCGACCTTGCTCAATCGCTGGGTCTCAAGTATGGCCAACAGGTTCTGTTTGATGGTGAGCCGCTGGAAGACGCTGGGTTCCTGGCTGAGATAGCCCATCCCGGCCAGGGCGTGCTTATACATGGGCTGGGTGGTCACGTCGACGCCATCGAAGAGGACCTGTCCCGCTTCGGGATTGATCATGCCGATCACCATGCGGAAACTGGTCGTCTTGCCCGCCCCGTTGCGCCCCAGCAAACCGACCACTTCACCCTCGTGGACCTCGAAGGAGACGCGGTCCACGACGGTGCGACCTGAGTAGCTTTTGACGAGTTGGTTGACTTGGAGAATGGCCATGTGGTTCAGGAAGTCTATCGCCCCAATCGGGGGTGGACAGCTCAAAGAAAAACCCGCCATGGGGCGGGCAATCTGAGCCAGGTGGTTTGATCATGATCAGCTGATGAATCGCCATGTGAATGGGTAGCGGAAGTATTCGCCATTGCTGGCGGCGATGGCCCCTCGAATCATATTCACGATGCCCATGATCCAGAGCACCAGGATGAATGGGATACCGATGATCGTGATGCACAGGATAATTGACAGGAGCACCATGCTGATCATGAAATTCATGACTTCGCGGCCGTGATCGTCGTTGAAGGCGGATTTGTCTTTTTGGATGGCCCAGAGAACCAGGGGGCCAAGAAATGCAAAGGGACCAGCTCCGATGGGGGCCAGGATCAATGGCAATAAGTGCATGAAGATACTGACGTTACGCTCGCCATCGGACAAGCCATCCTGCTTGAGCCGAGTTCCGGGCTCCTGATGTGGGGCCTTTGGTTCGTGCTCAACGTAGGGTTGATTGGCGTTCATGGCGATACTCATCGATGGGGTTCTCCATCATCTTGTACGGAGAATCCACCCTTCAATTTCACCTTCTGGGCTTAGGAAATCAAGCCAAATCCTGAGTTGTGATCGAGATCTCAGATGTCGGGGTTTGAATCGGTCTTATTCCCGGTTTCACCCTCATCAGGGGTGATTTCAGCCTCGTGATCCTGGCTCGAAGCTTCCCCCGATTGTGCTCCATCCTTCTTGATTTGACGGGCCTCTTCATCCCATAGCTCGGGATGAAAGCGATGGGCGAGAGTCCCCACGATTTTGGCCATGTCCTGATGAATGTAGTCGTCGAGCTTGGCCTTGCGATTATCGGTGTGAACGACATGCGCGATGGATTTCTTCATCCATCGACTCATGTCGATATCAACAATGTCCTGGGCAAGCCAGGTTCCGCCTTCGTTTTCGGGAAGATGCAGCGCTCCCTCATCGTCCAGGCGATAGACCTGCTTCTTTGCTTTGATGATCAGGATCAGGAAGTACGGAACGCACGGCAGGCTGAGAATGCAGGCCCACTGGAAGACCCAATCAAACTTACTGGGGGGGATGGGATTATCTCCCCCCGGGGTCAAGACCTTCATTTCCTCTTCCAGCGAGTTGTATTGCTGAACTTCGTCAGGGGTCATGGTCTGACCGGCAGAA